>CAYPES010000042.1:0-7222 GCA_964409925.1 uncultured Clostridium sp.
AAACCCATTGCTCCAATCTGGTTTAAATCTTCTATTTCATACCCTCTTCCTACAAACCTTTTTGCAATGTTATATACTAGTCCCATATTATTTTTTACAAGCCCCGCCATAGCCTCTTGATTGCCTTCTTGAGCCTTTACTATGTCATCATATGTATTTTCAAGCATTATTAAATACCTTCCTTTATTTTACTCTGCTCGTTTTCCTCTTTATCATCAAGTTGCTCTGCTGATATATATTTTTTCATTGTTACTTTTGTTCCCATATCTGGTATTGATTCTACCTTTAGCTCATCCATAAAGCTCTCCATTATTGTAAAGCCCATTCCCGATCTTTCTAAATTGGCTTTAGTGGTATAGAGTGGTTTTTTTGCAAGCTCTATATCCTCTATTCCTTTTCCTGAATCAGATATTTGTATTTCTATCCAGTTATCCTTTAATTTACATTCTATTTTTACTATTCCCATAGTATTTTCGTACCCATGTATAATGCAATTGGTTACAGCTTCAGATACTGCTGTTTTTATATCTGCAAGTTCTTCTATTGTCGGGTCTAATTGAGAAGCAAAAGCAGCAACTGTAATTCTAGCAAAAGCTTCATTTGAAGATTTGCTTATAAATTCTAATTTCATTTCATTATCATATATTCCCACCATTTTTCTCCTCCAATTAACTAACATTTTCATCATTATCTTTTATTAATGGAATAATTTTTAATATTCCACTAATTTCAAAAATTTTCTCTATTTGTCTGTTTACATTTAATAATTCTAATTGACCACCTAACATTTTAATAACTTTATATCTTCCTAGCAACATTCCTATTCCAGCACTATCCATGAAAGACACATTACTAAAATCAAATATAACTTTTCTAGGCAAAAATCTTGTAATTTCATTATCTATTTTCCTCCTTAGTTTTTCTGTAGTATGTTCGTCTATCTCCTCTGTAATTTTTAAGGTTAACTGCTTGTCCTTAGGTATATAAATACATTCCACATTTTTCCTCCCCTTTCCATTAATAAATCCTTTAATCTTTTTCTTTTCTTATAAAAATATACTACTTTTCCCATATTTTTCCAATAGCAAATTTTGACTAGTTTTATCGATTTATGAGAAGTTTTCGACTTTTTTCGCATCTAAATTAAGTAAGTCTCTTTGATCAATTTAAATAATTTTTTTTTAATTTCAGAAAATTCTAAAATGTAAAAAGGCACATGTCTGTAAAATTACAGCATGTGTCTTTAATTTTATCAAATTCTATAAAATTCTTGAAATATTATTAAAATAAAATAATTCAAATATATTTTTATACAACAACTTTCTTTGACAATAAAATTCAAATACCAGAACAACAATGTTTTTATAATATTTATTTTAAAATTTCTATAGCTTTAAGTATTTGTGCGTCTTTTTCAAAACCTGTTTCATAATATCCTTCTGAATCTTTTGTTAGATCTACCTCAACATCTGGCTTTATTCCTTCTTTATTTATTTTATTATGGTTTGGTGTAAAATACTCTTCTGTAGTTATTTTTATTCCTGAACCATCTGATAAATTGTATAAAGTTTGAATTACGCCTTTTCCATATGTTGTTTTTCCAACAATTGTTGTATTAGGATATTTGTCTTTTAATGCTCCTGCTAATATTTCTGAAGCACTTGCTGTTCCTTCGTTAACTAATAGTACAACTGGTATATCTTGAATTATTGGAGCATTTTTAGATTTTGTTATTTCTTCAGCACTTTCTTTTGCTTTTGTTATAAGTATTGTTTCCCCATTTTTTAAGAATAGGTCTGCAATTCCAGTAGCTTCGTCTACTATCCCTCCGCCATTACTTCTTAAATCTATTATTATTCCTTTAGCTCCATCATTTTTCAATTGTGTAATTTGGTTTTTAAAGGTTTCTGCAACTCCAGAGTCAAATGAATCTACTTGTATATATGCAATATTATCTTTTAGCATTTGTGAAGCTACATGTTCTATAGTTATTTTTCTTCTAACTATATTCAAATCTATTTCTTTTCCATCTCTTATAACAGTTACTTTAACTTTTGTTCCTTCTTCTCCCTTCATAATTTTTATTGCATCATCCATTTGCTCACCAGTATAGATTATGTCATCTACTTTTTCTATTATATCTCCTGCTTGCATTCCTGCTTCTAATGCTGGAGACCCCTTCATTACACCCACTACCAATATTGTATTATCTGTTTTATTTTTAGTTAGATATACACCTATTCCAACATACTCGCTATTTGTTTCCTCCATGAAGTCTTTCATTTCTTCTTTAGTTAAGTATTCTGTATATGGGTCTTCCAATCCTTCTACGTATCCCTTAATGGCTCCATCTATCATTTTTTCTTCATCAATTTCGCCAATATACTTTTGTTCTATCATTGTTTTAAAGCTTTCTAATGTTTTTATTAATGATAAATCTGTGGATACTGTTGTTAATGTATTTGTCGAGCTTTCATTTTTAATAGAATAGCTATCACAGTAAACTTTTGAAAATTTATTATACATTACCATTGTAGTAAGCATAAAAGTTATAGTTGCTACTAATACAACAAGCATTATTATCTTATAAATATTTTGTTTTTTCATTTTACCATCTTCCATTTTGTTTTATTTACTTCCTTTCAATTTATTATACTAAATAATAATTATTTTATTACATCTTTACTTATTTTAGTTTAAGTTTATCACTTCATTTGTAGTAGTATTATTGTTTTGCTGATTGCCGTCATCACCTTTTAAAAATGGGATAGGGTCTACTGCTACACCATTTTTTCTCACCTCGAAATGTAAGTGTGGTCCAGTTGAAACTCCCGTTGAGCCAACCCCCATAATAATATCTCCTTGCTTTACAGCCGCACCTAAAGTTGTTTTTATTTCTTGCCCATGTCCATATAAAGTTACAATTCCACTACCATGGTTAATCATAACACAATTCCCATATCCTCCCAAAACTCCAGTATATGTTACAATTCCATCAGCCGCAGCTACAACTGGAGCTCCATATCCTGCATTTCCTATGTCTATTCCATCATGGTATCTATATACACCTTGTATCGGATGTAATCTATTACCATATGGAGAAGTTATGTACGTTCCTTCTACACCTACAGGCCAAATCATTACCCCGCCTGTGTATTGTATTGCTAAATCTCCACACCATTGTATTGCTGCTTGTATTTGTCTTTCTATTTCTTCTTGTTCTGCCTTATACTGTTCTATTTGAGCATTTAAATTTTGCTCTTCTTCAGTTAGCTTAGCAGAATAATTTTCTTGAAGTATTTTCTGGTTCTCCATCAAGATTTGCATTTGCCCTTCTTTTGCTCTAGCGACTTTGAGATCCATTTTTCTTTTTTCTTGCTCAGCCTTTTTAGTTTCTATAATTTGCTTTTTTTCTTCTAATTCATCTAACAAATTACTATCAAACTCAACTATTTGTTCTAGCATATAATAATTAGATATAAAGTCCAATATATTTTTTGATGATAGTAATACATCTAAATACGTTGTTTCACCATCTTCGTAAAGAGCTACTACTCTTTTCTTAAGTAATTGTTCTTTTCTTTCATATTCCTCTTCAATTTTTGCTAAGTTTGTATCTGTTGTAGCTATCTCTGCTTCTAAATTAACTATCTTGTTTTGTATTTCATTATACTTTTGCTCATAATCTGCAATCGAATCATCTAACTCTTGCATTTTTTGAAGAGTAGCAGATAATTCATTTTGAACATATTCCAATCTGGTATTTGATTCATTTAATTTATTTTCAATATCTTGTTTCTGTTCTTGCAAGGTCATGTTATTTGCTTCAGCATTTGTCATTTCATTATTTGTTGCTTGATTATTTATTAATTCGGCATCTGTTGCTTCAGTATTAGAAAAAACATTTATGGAGAAGCATACTAATAGCAAAAATATAATAATCATTGTTAGTATTTTTCTTCTCATAAATGTTTTCTCCTCTCTTATGTATTAATCAACTATTACATAGCCACCTGGTAAGTAGTCTAGTGGATCTAACCAGTTATTGCCAAAGAAATCGCTTACTGAGGTAGCCCTTCTTATTTCAAAGTGTAGATGTGGTGCAACTCCACCAGTGTTTCCGGAATATCCTATTAATTGACCTTGAGATACTTTTTCTCCTGTACTTACAGATTTTGATGCCATATGTGCATATAGTGTGCAATATCCATTTCCATGATATATTATTAAATAATTTCCATATCCAGCACTGCTTGATGAGCCCGATTGATATGCACTATATACAACAGTTCCTGATGCAGCAGCCACTACTCTTTTGCCAGTTTCAGCATTTGTTCCAATATCAATTCCTTTATGCCATCTTCCCCATCTATATTTCATTCTAGATGTTACTCTTCTTGGAGAATAGTCCAATGGCCATGCAAAAGTTCCGTCAAAACTACTTCCATTGCCACCTGTTGCTGAATTGTTTTTCTTTTCTTCCTCTTGAGCTTTTCTTAGAGCTTCAGCTATGGCATTATCTATTTCTTTTAATTTTGAGTTATATGCATCTAGCTCGTCTTGTTTTGCTTTTTCATCAGCAGATAATTTATCAACCTCAGATTGTTTTTTCTCTTGCAAGGTCGCTAGAGATGCTCTTTTTATTTTTTGTTCAGTCTCTTTTTCTTCAACCTTTGCTTTATCTGCTTCTAAATTAGATTTGTCATTTTCTAACTGTTGCTTCTGCTTTTCTAGTTCTTCTATTAAAGCTGTATCTGTTTCAACTATTTGTTGAATTATAGAATAGCTAGATAAAAAGTCGAATATATCTTCAGAATTAAATAGAACATCCAAATATGAAGTATCTCCAGCTTCATATAATGCAACCATTCTCTCCTTTAACAGATTATCTTTTCTTTCTATTTCTGCTGCTTCTTCATTTATTTCTTCTTGTTTTTTTTCAATAGAATAATTTAAATCTTCTATTTGAGCCTTTAAAGAATCTAATTCCGCTTGTACTTGTACAATCTGACTTGTTAATTTTTCTAATTCTGTTTCAGCCTCGTCTTTTTCATCCGATATAGAATTAAGTTCATTTTTAGCCTCATTAATTTTATCTTGAACGTCTTTTCTATCATCTTCTAGTGCCGCATAAGAAGTAATTACCATAGATGATACTAGTACAAATGCTGTTAAGATAGTCAGTAGTGTTAATAATATTTTCTTTCTCATAGGTTATCTCCTTTTTTATTTTACACTTGCAAGTATTTTCTCATTGAAATGCTACTACCTAAAGCACCAATTCCAATTCCTAAAGCTAAGTAAACTATTACTAGTAGCGTTATCATATCTGAGAACGATAGCAAACTCATTCCCATTTTATTTAGTAATACTGAACTTGACATTCCATTTGCAATTAAGCTATATGCTATGCCTAAAACAATTATCGAGATACCAGCTGCCATAACTCCTATTATGATACCTTCTATTATAAAAGGCCATCTAATAAAACTATCTGTTGCACCCACATATTTCATTATTGAAATTTCTTTCCTTCTTGCGTGTACTGTTAATTTTATTGTATTCGCTATAATAAATATTGATATTAAAATTAGTAATGTCAAGATAACTGCAGATACAATTCTTACTCCATTTGCAATGGCTACTAAGCCATTAATAGTTTCATCTCTACTTGATATCTCAGCAACATTATTAATTTTTAAAATCTCCTCTTGTACTTGCGAACTTAGTTTTAAGTCTGTTAATGTTACCATGTAAGACGCTCTAAAAGGATTATCTTCGTCCCAGCCAGCAATTAAAGATTGCTTATCTTTTAGCTTTTCTTTTGTTTGATTCAAAGCATCTTCTTTAGAAACATATGTTACTAAGTTTACCCCATCTATCTCTTTTATTTGCTCTCCAATTTGTGAAATTTGAGACTCTGTAGCAGCTTTTTCTATAAAAACTTGCATACCTTGTTGTGTCTCTAGAGTTTCTACCGCATTATTTAAATTCTCGATAATCATAAAGAATAATCCGAAAATCAACATAGTGGCACACATTATTGCAAGTGATGCACCAGAAGATTTTTTATTATGAAATACGTTTCTAAATCCTTCTCCTAATAAATAACCAATTATACTATGCTTCACTGTTATACCCACCTTTTTTATCACTTATAATATTTCCGTTTTCTATACGAATAACTCTTTTGTTCATTCTATCTACTATGTCTTTTGCATGTGTTGCCACAACTAGAGTTGTTCCTCTTAAATTTATCTCATTTAGTAATCTCATTATATCCCATGCTGTGTCTGGATCTAAGTTTCCTGTTGGCTCATCTGCTATTAGCATCGAAGGATTATTTACTAAAGCTCTCGCTAAAGCTACTCTTTGTTGCTCCCCTCCTGATAATTCATTTGGATATACATTTGCTTTATCAGAAAGACCCACCATTGCAAGAACCATCGGTACTTGTCTCCTTATATGTTTTGGAGTTGCTCTTACTATGTACATCGCAAAAGCTACATTCTCATATACCGTTTTATCTGGTAGTAATCTAAAGTCTTGGAAAACAACCCCCATACTCCTTCTTAAATATGGAACTCTCTTTGGCTTTAAGAATGTTGTATCTTTTCCATTTATAATAATATTTCCTGATGTTGGTTCTTCTTCCTTTAATATAAGCTTTATTAATGTTGATTTTCCTGAGCCAGAGCTTCCTACCAAAAACGCAAAATCACCCTTGTTAATCACAAAATTTGCATTATGAACAGCCTCTGTTCCAGTATCATAAACTTTAGAAACATTTCTAAATTCTATCATCTTTATATCTCCTTGTTTTCGTCTATTATCACATTAATTGTATAATTTTTATAATTATACATTATAAATTCTATTCTCTTTTATCATAACAATAAACGACATTAATTGCAAGAGTATTTATAAAAAATTTTCTACTATAGTTACTGGTTAATAGTTTAATATTTAAAATTATTTATAAATACTAATATATAGCTTGCAAAGTATTTTTTTAGAAAAATGAAACTGAAAGTCCATTTTCGAGGAGTTTGTATCCGACCGAGGACTTTCATGTTGAATTTGATAAAAACATACTTGCAAGCTCAAAAAACAATATTCTATTAAATTTTAAATATCAAACCATTAACTAGTAACATAATTATTATTTTTCATCAAACTATTTATTTTCCGACCTTTCTATGATATAATATCATTATTGAAT
>CAYPES010000043.1:0-4051 GCA_964409925.1 uncultured Clostridium sp.
GTGCTCAAATAGTACCACCACATGATAAAGGAATAATAGATGAAGTAAATGATATAGAAGACTTCACAAAAATAAAAAATATAACAAGAGAAGAAGCAGAAAAACAAGGATTATATAATGTAATAGATGAAGAAATAGACAGTGCATATATAGATACATTAAAGAAATTAGTATTAAACCCAGATACAATAAAGAAAATGGCAGAAGATGTTAAGATAGTATACACTCCATTACATGGTGCCGGTAATATGCCAGTTCAGAGAATATTAAAAGAACTTGGATTTAAAAATGTATATGTAGTACCAGAACAAGAACAACCAAATGGAGACTTTCCAACTGTAAGCTATCCAAATCCAGAAGATGCTAATGCATTTAAATTAGCACTAGAGTTAGCAGAAAAAGTAAATGCAGATGTAGTTCTAGCAAATGATCCAGATGCGGATAGACTAGGAGTGTATGCTAAAGATTCAAAGACTGGAAAATATCATTCTTTTACGGGAAATATGTCTGGATTGTTAATTGCAGAGTATGAGCTATCTCAAAAGAAAGAAAGAGGAGAAATTCCAGAAAATGGAGCTTTAGTCAAGACAATAGTGTCATCAAATTTAGCTGATGCTATTGCAAAAGAATATGGATTAAAACTAATTGAAGTACTTACAGGATTTAAATATATAGGGGAACAAATGAGAAAATTTGAGCAAACAGGAGAATATACCTACATGTTTGGCTTTGAAGAGAGTTATGGATGTTTAATAGGAACGCATGCAAGGGATAAGGATGGAATTGCAGCAGTAATGGCTCTTTGCGAAGCAGCAGCTTACTATAAAGAAAAAGGTTATACTTTATGGGATCAAATGATTAACATATATGAAAAATATGGATATTATAAAGAACTAACTATTTCTATTACAAGAGAAGGAGCAAGTGGAGCAGAAGAAATAAAGCAAATGATGGAAAAGATGAGAAATAATCCGCCAGAGACATTAGGACAGTATAAAGTTATTGAATTTAGAGATTACAAACAAGACATTGTAAAAAATAATATAACAGGAGAAATAACAAAAACAGGTTTGCCAAATTCAAATGTATTGTACTACGGACTTGAAAATGATGCTTGGTGCTGTGTACGTCCTTCAGGAACAGAGCCTAAAATAAAATTCTCCATGGGAGTAAAAGGTAATTCTGCAGAATCAGCAGAAAAGCAACTAAAAGAATTGACAAGACTTATGGAAGAACAAGCAAGAATATAAAACAAAATTACACTTTAAAGTGAACAAAAATTATTAGACAAAAACTCAATAATTTTTGTTCACTTCATTTTTATATTATTTTCCTCTCTGAGTAGTATCTTTCCAACCATTAATCTGATTACGCTGTATAGCTCCCATGATATTCGCCTTAACATGTGGATTTTTAAGAGATAGAGATACAATTAATTGTTTTACATATTCTCTAGTTGAATGTCCATCCATTGGGCAAACTTTAGGCATTATTTGAGTACCAGATTTTCTTATGTAGCGCTTAGTATCTTTTTCAGGAACATATACTAATGGTCTAATAATGGTCATGCCAGACCTATCCATATGGCTAATTGGAGCAAATGTAGACATGTTACCAGCAAAAAATAAATTCATTAGAAAGGTTTCTAAAACATCATCTAAATTGTGGCCTAAAGCAATTTTTGTGCAATGTTCACGTTTTGCAGCAGTGTTTAATATTCCTCTACGAAGGTTAGCACATAAAGAGCATGGATTTTTTTCCTGCCTTTCTTCAAACACTATTCTATTAATATCATATTTTTCTTCAATAAATGTAATATCAAGCTCATCACAAGTTTTTTGCAAAAAAGCTGAATCGAAAAATTCAAAACCAGGGTTTACACTAATAGCAATTAATTCAAATTGCTTTGGATAAAAATATTGCAAACTTTTCAAAGCTTTAAGCATGGTAATAGAATCCTTACCACCAGATAAAGCAACAGCAATCTTGTCTCCATCTTGAATCATATCGTAATCTTCAATAGCTCTTCTCATACAACTTAAAATATGTTTCATATAAATTTAATCTCCTACAATAAATTATGAAGATATTATAGCATAAAAAGTTATGTAAATAAAGGAAAAATACAAATTTAAAACATTACGATTTACAAGATAATGGCTTTATGATTGCTAATTGTCTAACAATACTAGTATAGAGCTTGCAAAGTATTTTTTTAGAAAATGAAACTGAAAATCCGTTTTCGAGGAGCTTGGCTCCGACCGAGGATTTTCATGTTGAATTTGATAAAAACATACTTGCAAGCTCAAACACCATATTTAGTTAAATTTTTAACATAAAGCCATTATCTTGTTCGCTCTAGGTATTGCTCTTGACACAAAGAGCCAATAATGGTATTATATGTATGCAAATGCGTCTATAGCTCAGTAGGATAGAGCGCTCCCCTCCTAAGGGAGAGGTCGCAGGTTCGATTCCTGCTAGGCGCACCACTTTTAGGAAATATAGATAAGTTTAGACGAAATTTAGGCGAACACTTTTGATGGATATTTCAATTAAAATTTTGACTTCAATAATATTGCTAACATGACTTGAAAAATAGAGAATTTTAGTTTGTTCGCTTGTTTTTAAGTAAAAAATGTAATGAATGTGATGAAAAATAGGAAAATTTCAAAAAGTATTGTGTATTTAAAACAAAATGCTTTATAATAAAAGTATAAAAAATTAAGAGAAAAAAATATGGAAAAATTAGCAAAAGACAAAAGAGGAATAACCCTAGTTGCCCTAGTGGTTACAATCGTAATTTTATTAATACTAGCAGGGGTGAGCTTAAATCTAGTATTAGGAAATAATGGAATTATAAAAAAATCAGAGAAAGCTCGAGAAAAGTATAGTAATGCAAGTATAAATGAGCAGGAACAACTAGATGAATCAGGTGGACAAATAGACAAATTACTAGGTAAAGAATATGAAGGGTTAACAATAACAGGAGATACACCAGATGTAGTATTTACAAAAGCAGATGGAACTACTCCTGGTGATATAAACAACTTAGAGACAGGTGATATAGTGCAATATGGAGATTATGAATATCATTATAATCAATCTTATTGTAGAAATCCATTTTATACAGGATGGACAGATGACTCGGAATTAGATGAATGGGGAGTAAGTGTTATAAATAACAATAAGAGGGAATATGGTGAACTATGTGGAAATATATTAGGGAAAAAACTGAAGAATATCAATTTTTTGTTTGGATCAGGAAGCTCAGGAAATGCTAACAAAAGTCTAGTAATAGCTCCAAAAATACCAAATGGAGTAGAGAGTATGGGAAGTACATTTCAATATTGTTCTAGTTTAGAAACGGTTACAGAAATTCCATCAAGTGTCACTAATATGGACTATACATTTGCATATTGTACAAAACTACAAGGCACAATAGAAATAAATGCAAATCCAACATCATATAGTAGATGTTTTTCTGGTGCTGCGACTGAAGGAACTGGATTAGTGGTTACAGGTTCGTCAACAATGTTAGATGAACTAATAGCAACAGGAGGAGATAGCTCAAAGATAACAAAAGGTCAATAAAAGAAATAGAAGGGAAGTCCTGAAAGGAACTTCCCTTTTGAAAAAGATAAGAGAGGAAATATGAAAATTTTAAAAAGTATATTGAAATATATAATTATATATGTGATAACAGTAAGCATTTTAGCTAGATTGCTAATTCTAAGTTCAAAAATACCAAAGAGTTTAATTCAAGAAAATATAGAGGAATCTGTAACATTTTTAAAAGAAAATCCAGGAATAGAAGAAAAGCTAAAGAGGAGAGAATATACAACAATTCATTATTATGCAGATTCAGTATTATTAAACATAATTTATAGTATAGACTCACAAAATCCAATTGAATCAACAATGTGGTCAAAGTATTATAAAGAAGTATATGCAGATATAAACAATGATTTCATAAAAGTAGTAGAAGAAAACAAAGAACCAAATGAGCAATATTTAAGATATTGGCATGGAAGCATGCTAATATTAAGACCAC
>CAYPES010000043.1:4061-7168 GCA_964409925.1 uncultured Clostridium sp.
AATATATTTATTAAATAAGATTGTAATGTATGGTCTAGCAATAGCTTTATTTATTTTATTATTCCGAAAAAGCAAAAAGCTTGCAATAATATTTTTGTTATCAATGATAATGGTAGCATTTCGAATAGTGCCATATTGTTTAGAATATTCATGGGCATTTTATATAATGCTAATTACTTCAATTATTGCAATATTAATAGAAAAAAGAGGAAATAAAAACTTATACACATTATTCTTTATTTCAGGAATCTTAACATGTTTTTTTGATTTCTTAACAACAGAAATAATTACAGTTTTAGTGCCAGCATTATTAGTACTAATAATTAGAAAAGAAGATAATAGACTAGATAATTTTAAGGATGGAATTATATTTGCAGGAGCTTCATGCGCTTTATGGGGAATAGCTTATGTATTAATGTGGCTAACCAAATGGGCACTTGCTTCAATTATATTAAATATAAATGCAATCCAATATGTAAAAGAAAATGCAATGCTCCGAATAAATGGACTTCAAGGATTAAGCTCAACAAAAGAAATGTATATAGGAGCTTTATATAAAAATTGGCATAATCTATATCCAATTAATATTGTAAAAAGTAAAAAAGATTTATTAAAATATGTCATAGCTTTTTTTACTGTATTAGTATTATTAATAGACTGGAAAAATATAAAGAAAAAATGGTTTGCACTTTTACTACTATTAATCGCATTGACACCATATTTAAGATATTTAATCCTTGCGAACCATTCGTATAGACATGCATTTTTTACATTTAGAGAACAAATTATTTCATGTATTGCATTAATTACAGCTATACTAGAAATATTAAATTATAAAATATTATTTAAGGAAATAAAATGGAGGAAAAATTGGAAGAGGTAGAATTAACAATATTAATGCCATGCTTAAATGAAGAAAAAACAATTGGAATATGTATAGAAAAAGCAAAGAAATTTTTAGAAGAAAATAATGTGAAAGGCGAAATTTTGATAGCAAATAATGGAAGCACAGATAATTCAGAAATGATTGCAAAAAAAATGGGAGTAAGAGTAATAGATGTAAAAGATAAAGGCTATGGAATAACCTTAATAAGTGGTTCTAAACATGCAAAAGGAAAATACACAATAATAGGAGATTGTGATGATAGTTATAACTTTTTAGAAATAATGCCAATTCTAAAATTATTAAGAGAAGGAAATGACCTAGTAATAGGAAATAGATATAAAGGAAAAATGGAAAAAGGTGCAATGAAACCATTGCACAAATTTTTAGGAACACCTGTAATATCAATATTGGGTAGAATTAAATATAATGTACAGGTAGGAGATTTTAATTGTGGACTAAGAGGATATAATACTAATAAAATTAATAATCTTAATTGTTCATGCAGAGGAATGGAATATGCAAGTGAAATGATAATAAAAGCCAAAAAAGCAAACTTAAAAATTTCAGAGGTAGAAATTAATTTTTATAATGGAAGAAATGCTAAATCACATTTAAATCCATTAAAAGATGGAATAAAGCACTTAAAAATAATTTTGAAAAAATGAATTAAATCATTTTAGAATCCAGATATACATAAAGAAAAAGTAATGCTATAATTATATATAACAGCGACGATTGACAGAAGCCCTGAAACTATGACCGTATGTGAGGACATGACATATTAGACAAGAGAGCTACCCATTACCACCATGTGTAGCTCTTTTTTAGTACTTTCAATTTAAACTTCAGGATTATGGAATATTAAATTTAAAATATTAATATACATTAATATGAAATATTTTTGAAAGGGATGGCAAATTTGAAAAAATAGTATCAATCATATTAATTCTAGTTATTGGATTGGGAATAGCCAATTATTCATTAGCAGCCAATGAATATTCATTTGATCTGCAATATACAGGTACAGTAGTAAAAAATGAAGAGAAGAACGCGAATGTATTATTGATAGGTCAAAATGGAACTTTATATCCTAAAGTAAGAATAAAGGTAGATATTAATGGACCAGCAACACCCAAAGTAATGGCAACAGACTCAAATAATGGGAACATAACATTGCAGAAATTGGATATTGGGGGCATGATATAAACAAAATTAAAATGAACAATGAAGGAGAGTTGGTAGAAAATTATAGGAAAAACGATATAAAAAAAGATGAAAAAAATATTGATGATAATAATGCACTAGAAATAGCAGACAATACGGAAATTAATGTAACAAGCCAAAATGAAATGGTAGTTAATGACAATGCCACAGATACAACAAAATTAGAAGAATATAAAACAATACCACGAGAGATAGAAGGAAATAAAGTTGTGGGGAAAATACAAATTCCTAAAATAGATTTAGAAGCATGTATTTTATCAGAAACTAATAAAGATACACTAAAGGTTTCGGTAACAAAATTATATGGTCCAGGAATAAACGAGGTAGGTAATTTTTGCATTGCAGGGCATAATTATAAAAAGTTTTTTGGTAAAATAAAGGATCTAGAGCTAAAAGATAATATTATATTAACAGACACATATAACAGAAGTGTTACATATGAAGTATATGATATTTTTCAAATCTCACCAACAGATACAAACTGTCTAAATCAAGATACAGGAGGTGATAGAGAAGTAACACTAATTACCTGCACAAAAGGAGCTATAAAGAGAATTATAGTAAAAGCAATAGAGGTATATGACTAGTGTGGTAAAACTACTCTAATTGCATTGAAAATCTGTATAAAGAATGTTAAAATAAATGAAAAATAAAGAAGGAGTATATTTTGGAAGATATAAACAATAAATTTATGAAATCTGCTTTAAAGGAAGCAGAAAAGTCGTACGATAAAGAAGAAATACCAGTAGGAGCAGTAATAGTAAAAGATGGAAAAATAATAGCAAGAGGACATAATCTAAAAGAGACTAAAAATGATACTACAAATCATGCTGAAATTATTGCAATACGAAAAGCAAGCAAAAAGTTAAAAAGCTGGAGACTAAGGGGTTGCACAATGTATGTAACCCTAGAGCCATGTACAATGTGTGCAGGAGCTTTAATACAAGCAAGATTAGATAAAGTAGTAATTGGAACTATGGACGAAAAAACAGGAGCG
>CAYPES010000044.1:0-7040 GCA_964409925.1 uncultured Clostridium sp.
ATCAAAAATTGTTTCAGATGTTGGCCTTATGCAAAGTTTCTCATCTAACTCTTGACCGCCCCCCATTGTAACCCATGCTACTTCTGGTGCAAACCCTTCTACGTGGTCTTTTTCTTTATTTAATAAACTTTCTGGAATTAATAAAGGCATTGATAAGTTTGCAACTCCATGCTCTTTAAATTTATTATCTGCATATTTTTGTATATTTTCCCATATTGCATATCCATATGGACGTATTGATATAAAACCTTTTACTGCTGTATAATCAGCAAGCTCTGCTTTTTTTACAATATCTGTATACCATTGTGCGAAATCATCTTCTATGTTTGTAATTTCTTTTACGAATTCATTATTCTTTTCCATTTTAAATTTTATTCCTTTCTCTCTTCTCCAAGGCACTTATATCTATTAGAACCTTGAGTTATAATTCTACTTTTAACAATCTTGAATTTCGTTATAATTTTGCTCCCTTTCGGGCATTGGAGCCTCTGACTTTTCATCTTCTGGTAATATATCGTCAATTACAATTTGTTCATTTTCATCTAGTTTATATCTTGGTAAGTCTGGTAATTCTTCTAATGATGTAATTCCAAACATTTTATAAAAGTTCTCTGTTACGCCATACATAGTAGGTCTACCTGGCAAATCTGCTTTTCCCACATTTTCTATTAGATTATACTCTAATAATTTATATATAGTACCATCAGAATTAACTCCTCTTATAGCTTCAATTTCTGCTCTTGTAATTTTAGGATTATACGCAATAATTGCTAAAGTTTCCATTGATGCTTGAGATAAATTTGGTTTACTTCTTTTATCAAATATTGGATATAAGTACTCATACATTTCTTTTTTTGTAGCTAATTGATATCCATCTTCAACCTTAATTATCTCAATTCCTCTATCACTTTTCGTATAATCTTCCTGCATACTATTTATTATAGCAATTACTTCATCTGAAGATATTTCTAATATTGCCATTACTTCATTTATTTTTATTATTCTTCCAGCAGCAAATAATATTGCTTCTATTATTGCTTTTTGTTTCTCTAGTTCCATTTTCATTTTCCCTTTCGCAAAAGTCTAATTTACTCTTCAATCCAACTTATTATTTTTTCTAAATATTCTTCACTGAAATCTACGTCTTTATTTATTAATCCTATTTCAGGTCTTATTCCATCTTTATTATGAAAATCTGACCCAATTGTTACTGGTAAATTACATTTGCTAGCAAATTCATTCCATTTTTTTATTTCGTTTATTTTTTCATTTTTTCTATTAATATATATATAATTTGTTTCGATCCCATCTGCTTTCATGTCTTTTACAATATCTAATATTTCGTCATCTGTTAAATTATCCTCATGTTCATAAGCTACAGGATGTGCTAAAACAGCTTTTCCTCCAGCTATTCTAATTAGCTCTGCCGCTTCTTTTGGTGTTATTGTTTCTTTCTTTGTATATGCAGGGCAGCCTTCATTCATAATTGTTTCAATAAATTCACCTTTTTCTGGAATATGCTCAAAATTTTGCATAAGAATTTCTTTATTTTCAGAATTTGTTACAACATCTAAGGCAATGTGTGCCTTTGTAACAGCATCTACCTTATCCAATTCATCTACATTTACTTTATATCCTAACTCTTCTAACTTTTGAGCGACATTATGTAGGTATATATGTCTAGCATTTCTTAGTGCATATAGTTTTTCGTTTAATTCTGCATTTTTTAAATCAATATTATATCCTAATACATGAATTCCAGCTTTAGCAATTTTAGTTGATATTTCAACAGCTTTTATTAATTTTACGTTATTTGCTTTTGCATATTCAAATAGACTATCATCATATGCTTCAACTGTGTCATGATCTGCTATTGCAATTGTATCAACGCCATTCCTTACAGCCTCATCAATTACTTTTTTCGGAGTTAATACTCCATCTGATTTATTCGTGTGAATATGTAGGTCAATTCTTTTTTTCATAAACTACCTATCTCCTCCATCTTCCTCTTTTTCTTCTTTTAATCCATTCCAAGACATTACTCTATAGAAGAATTGTTGTTTTAATGCCTGTTCACTAAACCTTCTACCATTTCCTTCATTTATTGATGAAATAAGAAATTTATATAATTCATAAGGAGTAAATTCTTTAGCAATTGTTTTTCTAGTCTTCTGTATTTGGTTCTTTAATTGGCTTGGTACATCAAATTCTGTAAATGATGCTAAAAAGTCTGAGATAAAATTATATGCTTCATCATCATACTGCCATGTTTTTCTATATGATGTTGGATGTATTGGTAAATACGGTATTTCTTTGTTTTTACGAGCTTGTTGTAGTGTCTCTGGAACTTGTGAAATTAGTCCCTGCATTTTAGAATATTCCATAATATGAGCATCAATTGGTAAAAATTTTTCTGGCATAATTCCGTCTTTTATATTTTGAACTATTTCATTCATATCCGTTAAAGTTTTTAGCGGATCAACGTCTGAAGTAAAAATTCTATGTTGTGCTAATAAGTTGGCAAGTTGCTCTTGTGCCTCTGCTAAATGTCCGTCTTTACATATCATCCACATATCAATATCTGGTAATCTGTTGATAACTTTTCTAGGTTTTAGCTCTTTATCCATGTTTGGGCAAGGCTTGCAAATTCTTTTCAAATCTGGCATACTTTGATGTCTTTCTGTTAAACATTCTGCACAAGTCCATCTTTTTGTTTGAGTTGTTCTAGCATGATTTAGTAATTCCCTATTATATCTTATTTGCTCTTGTATTACTGGCAATTTTCCTTCAAAATTTTTACTTAAAACATAAAACGGATAGCCTGTTCCAAAAGTTCCTAAGTTTGCACTTATTTGTGAAACAATAGAATTGAATTCTTGTATATTTTTTATTAGATATCTTCTCTTTAACTCGGTATTGTTTTCCTCATATTCAGTAGATGTATTTGCTGCCTCTATAATCCATTTGCTGTTTTGCCTTTTATCGCTATTCATCTCCCCTGTCTATATCTGAACGATAAAGTTTGTTAATATGTTCTAAAATTTCTTTTTCTTCTGATGTTCTTACATAATTAGACGCTTTATTTATAAAACAAGTTCTATAATAATCTCCTGCTGTTTTTTTATCCATTTCTCTACCAGCAATTACTGCAGATCTTGCACTATTAAATTTTTTGCTACCACTTCCATAAATTTTTACAGGCTGAGATGGATTTTGCCCTCTCATATATACCTCAACTAAACTTATATCACTAGATTTTTCGAAAGCGTCAAGCGTATCTAGCATCTCATTGCTATATGCTTTGTAGAAAGTCTCTAATGATACTAATCTTCCCCAACCTTTTTGTTGAACTTGGTATTCATATCTTTCTATTATTGACATTAAGCAATTAAGTTCATCTACGGCCATTGCTCTAACAATTATTTTATAGCCTTGTCTTTTCATTTCTGATATCATTCTTTCAAATATCTTTATTTTTCTTCCTGTTCCTTCATACAAAACATTATATTTTCCATTTATAGCTGCATTCATCAATTCATCAGTCCAAACTTTACTTGCTTCGTTTGTAACTTTTATATAATGCTCGGGATATATTTTAGATATCTCATCTGCTTTAGGATAAAACGGCTTTAGTTCATCATTATTTACTACTATTATATTATTATTCGGAAATTGACTAACTGCATATCCATTCAATCCGGTTTTTCCAGAACCAGCTGGTCCAATATCAAAGATAGCTATTGGATTCGTAGATGGTACTTTACCGTGTAACATCATTTCTATTATATGAGCTTGAGTCATTCTAAGCTCTGCATCTGTGATTTCATAAATTTTGCTTACTTCTTCTAAATTTATTTCCATTTATTAATAGTTATCTCCTTTTACACTTTTTGATAATCTCTCTTTATTTCTTTTCCATATTCATTTATTATTTTATCTATAATAATGTTATTTCCTTTATACATTTCTTCTCTTTCATTTAGCAATATTTGAATTTCTTTATCTTCTACTTTGTATCCTTCCCTTGAAGTCTTAGCTATTTTTGCTGCTAATATTTCTACTGCCACCTCTAATTTAGTATTAATATTAATATCATCCATAACATACTCCTTCATAAAATTATCGCTATATAATCTATATTATACCAACATTCCAGCCTATTTTCAACCAAAAGTTAAAAATATTGTTATCAGGTTGTTACAGTTCACTGACTATTTTGTTTATTTTTAGAGATAATTAATATTTTTATAAGCTTAAATACAATATTTAATTAAATCTTAAACATAAACCATTATCTTGTAACGATTATAGATTATAATTTTTGCTTGAAATATTCTTTTTTATATGTTATGCTATAATTAGTTTTAATTGTGAGGTGTGTACTATGGAAAATGAAGAGAAAAAAAATATTGAGATAGTATCTGGAGATGGAACAGATTTAAATATATCTCCTGTTTATGATAATCTTGATATTGCAAAACCTGAAGAAGATAGTAATACTAAGAAAAATGTTGTAATACCAGAAGTAAAAAAATAATTTTATATTGTATTTAAGCTCATAAATGAATTTTTATAAAAATATCATCTATGAGCTTTATAATAGTTACAATTCGCATATAAAAATCTTATAACATATCAAAAATAATTAGCCATATAATACGTGAATTTTTTTATTTATTTCTATCAAATGTTAATTCATTTAAAAATTCTCTTTCTAGTTGATCTATATTTTTTAAGTAGTCATCCTTCATTCTTTCATTTTCAATTAATAGTTCTATTTTTGTTCTAGCACGGTTTAACCTTTCTAAATATATTTGAGGTTCTCTCATTATAGCTTTTCTCTCTTGTGAACGTGCATAAATTATTGCTTCTTGCGCACTTCTATATGTATCTTCTCCTGTTTGCCATATTTTTTTAGGTTGAGTCTTTACTTTTCCCCTTGAAAATACATTTATTTTGTTACAAAGTCCCCTTCTCTCTATTTCTCCAAGTTCTGCCAAAAATGGATCATACATTCTATCATGGTTCACTTTAGCAACTGGCCTTGGGTCATATCCCAATTCTAATAACGTTATATCTCTTTCTATACATGATAAAAAGCTTTCATATTTATCAACAGCCATGACATTGATTTCTACATTATACCCTGCCTCTTTAAATCTTTCTAGATTTTTATAATCCTTTTCTCCTTTACATAATGTATTCTCCATTATCATATTTATTCTTTTACTTCTTAGAGTATCTAAAATTATTGGTTTTGCTACTCTTACAAATTGTCTTGAAAGAGTGTAGCATTCATCTGGTAATAGTTTTAGTAGTTCATCATAGTACCTATGATATGTAGCAATTTTGTCTGAGCTAATCTCGACAACGCATCCTCCTTCTTCGTCATATTTATCAGCAGTTTTTTTCCCTAGAGTTGTTTTTCCAGAACCAGGTTGACCAATTAAATAATGTACAGTAGGTTCTTCTATTGATAAATCATTTATTGTTCTTAATCTTCTATTACTACTTTTTCTTGCTTCTATTAAAAGTTGTGTAAAAAAGTCTTCCATTCCTATTTTTATATCTTCTTCTGATAAGTTAAATTTTTCATAATTTGGCATAATTAGTTCTCCATTTTCTCATTTCCTAATATCTTTTTTATTTCTTCTTTCATATTGTACATATCTTTTTTAGTATCTATTAACTTTTCTATTTCTTTAACTAGTACATCTTTATCCATATCTCTATGTTCTTTTATAAATTTTGATATTCTTAATTGCATTATATATTCAATTATTTCAGGCTCCATATTTTTTATTTCTTCTCCTATATCCAATTTTCAACTAGACTATCTTCTATATTTAAGTTTCCTTTGCCAACGGCCATCTCAATGCCTTCTTTATTAGCTCCATGGTAATCACTTCCTCCACTTCTTAGCAGATTTTTTTCTTTAGTTAAGTTTAATAGATATTGTATTTCATCATCTGAAAATTCGCTATGATAGCATTCTAATCCATCCACATCATAATTTGTTATTATATCGTCTATAAAAGCCTCTTTATCTTTTATTGATTTATATATAAACAAATGCGGCATAAATACAAGTCCACCGCAATCTTTAATTGCTTTTATAGCTGTTTCTAATGATGGATAATCCTCACTTTTATCGATGTATAAAATATTATTAGGGTCTCCGCAATATTTTTTATTAAATGTAGTAAAATCATTTAGTATGTCATCTGCATATACGCCTTCATTTTCTTTATATTTCTTTAAATCTGTGTATATTGTAAAGCTTGCCCAATCTCTTTTTGGATCCCAGTCTATTTTATCTCTATCTGTTAATTTGAATCCCAACTGCTTACAAACATCATATGTCATGTTAAAATATTTTAATTGTAGCTTTTCTTTTGATTTATCTTTGTAAAATTCATTTACCCAACTACTCATCTTATCTAAATCATATTTGTAGCCTAAAACTTCTATTGATTTCTTATGATATATAGTTTTAATTTCAATTCCTGTTATTATTTTTCCTGAAAAAAGTTTTTCTAAATTTTTTTCTCTTATTTCTTCATGTGCATGACAATTATCATGGTCTGTTATGGAAATATATTTTAATTTTAGTTTTTCAGCTTTTTTTATTAATTCTTCTGTAGAATCTGCCCCATCTGAATTATTCGTATGCATGTGTAAATCAATCATAAATTACCTCCTAAAACTCGATTTTGTAGTATTATATCATACTTTTATAAGTTTCGCATCTATATCATAAAAATCTTATTGTGAGTTGTACAATTTAAGTTACAAATCACAGTTTATGTTGTTTATCAACATAAATAATTGATATTTTTATAAAATTGCTTTATCTTTTTAATTCTACTCAATAAGTTGCGATATTTCATATTATAATAAATAAGTGCTTTTACTTATTGTAAAAACACTTATTTATATCTTAAAGGAATTTATTTATGTTCAATTTATCTATTTATATAGCCTCTTTATTTTCTTCTTCAGCAGGTTGCTCCTCTTTTTTAGCATCATCTTCTTGATTT
>CAYPES010000045.1:0-6977 GCA_964409925.1 uncultured Clostridium sp.
TTGAGGCATTTGGTTTTCCTGGTAAGTATGGAGTTACATCATTACTTCCAGCTTCTCTTGATGGATTCGTTTCTTGACTCAATCTTGTTTGTAATGAGCCGTTATTATATCCTTCTATTAAATGGAAATCACTATATGTTACAGGTACCCATACAAATTGATTTCCTTGTAAATCAGTTCCAACTATTGTTTGTCCTGCATATTTGTTTTCATCGCCACTATTGTCAGATATTACTAGTCCACTATCCTTTGTTCCTCCTACATAGTAGAATCCAACTGGGATTGTTATTCCTTCGGATGCAGGATCATACGATCCTCCTCCATTTCCGCCATTGCTTCCATTTAGAAATCCTGCTAATTCATCATACAAGCTATTCATTGCTATTTGGTCATTCACTGTTGCTTGCTCTGTTTCTCTCTTTGCATCTCCTGCTTTATTTATTATTCCATTATTTCCTATTACTAGGTTAATGCTTACTCCTGCTAAAATCAACAAAACAACTATCGTTACAACGAGTGCAATTAGAGTTATTCCGTTTTGTTTTTTTCATTATATTTTTCTTCACTTATTTTTATCCTCCTCGTTCTTTTATTTTCTAAAGATTTTATTTGTTTTATTTACATCTTTAGAATTCATTTTTTCTTAATGTTTTATACTATAATTTTTTATTTTTCGTTGTAATTAATATCTATTATAGTATTTTTACTATATTGCTTCGTTGTATTTACTCTATACTTTTACTATATAGATATTAAATACATCTGTTTATAATATAACACTACAGTTTATTTTTTGCAATTATTTTTACAAATTTTTTATGTCTAAGCTACTGTATAATGGTTTTATATTTAAAATCCTTTAAAAATACTAGTATAGAGCTTACAAAGTATTTTTTTAGAAAATGAAACTGAAAATCCGTTTTCGAGGAGCTAAGCTCCGACCGAGGATTTTCACTCACTTTTGTTCTATCTTAAGAATCCATTTATTATCTGCTCTTCTGCTTCTTTTTCAGATAGTCCTAATGTCATAAGTTTTATTAATTGCTCTCCTGCAATCTTTCCAATAGCAGCTTCATGTATTAGATTTGCTTCTACGTTATCGGCTGTTATTTCAGGAGTTGCTTTTACTTTTGCATTATCTTTTATGATTGCATCGCATTCACTATGAGCAAAACATTTTGTGTTTCCATATATTTTAGAAGTAAAATGCTGATATGAGTCTTCTGTTGCAACAGACCTTGATATTACATGTGTACTCGCATTTTCTCCATTTAATTGCACGTCAAAAAGCGTTTCAGCCTTTTGAATACCATGTGTCATTATCTTTTCTGTTACTATAAAATTCGTATTTGCTTCTAATACTCCCTTAGTTTCTCTAACAGTTGAATCTACTCCTTTTATTTGGCTAGATTCCATCTCCATGCTACTTCCAGGTTTTAAATAAACCTCGGTCACTGGATTTAATATTCTCTTGCCATCTCCAGCTCCCTCTCCGTAGTGTTTTTCTATATATTTAACTTTTGCTCCCTCTTCTAAGAAAAATCTATGAATTCCATCATGTTGACTATCTTTATGATGGTCATTATGAATTCCACATCCTGCAATTATTACTACATTTGCATTTTTTCCTATATAAAAGTCATTGTATACAACATCTTTCAATCCACTCTGTGTTAATATTACTGGAATATGAACATAGTCAAATTTAGTATTTTCTTTTACATATATATCTATTCCCGGTTTATCTGTTTTTGTAACTATATTAATGTTTTCTGTGACTTTTCTTTCTATTCCTTGCCCGTTTTTTCTTATATTATATGCACCTTTACGAATACCATCATAATCTGATATTTCACTTAGAAGTTCTTTATCTATTATTTCTTCATTTTTTTCCATTCTTATCGCTTTTCCTCCTTCCTTAATCTGAAAACATTTAAAAAAATAAATTTTATATACATTGTTTTTGATGTAAAATTAATTTTTCCCGCATAAATCTTTGTGCAAAATAATCCCCGTCCCGAAATTGCCGAAATTGCTGAAATTGATTAACAGCTCTTGTTTAGCTTACAGCATTCTTTATTTAGTATTTCATTCTCTAATATATCTGAGCTTGTACCAACTTTTTCTATCTTTCCAGCCTTCATTAAAACAATTTCATCAGCTATTTTTAAAATTCTTTCTTGATGTGAAATTATAATTGTTGATCCTTTTATTTCTTCACTTAATTTTTCAAATATTTCTATTAAATTATTAAAGCTCCATAAATCTATTCCCGCTTCTGGTTCATCAAATATTGTAAGTTTAGCTCCTCTTAATACTACAGTCGCAATTTCAATTCTTTTTAATTCTCCACCAGATAACGAACCATTTACTTCTCTATCAACATATTCTTTTGCACATAAGCCTACTTTTGACAAAACCTCACAAGCTTGAGCTTTGTTTATGTCTTTTTTAGCAGCTATTTTCAACAAATCATACACAGTTATTCCTTTAAACTTAACTGGTTGCTGGAATGCAAAGCTCATTCCAAGTTTAGCTCTTTCATTTATTGGTGTATCTGTTATATCTTTTCCATCAAATATAACTCTTCCCGAATCAGGCTTTTCTATTCCCATTATAATTTTCACTAAAGTCGATTTTCCTGAACCATTTGGTCCTGTTATAGCTACAAATTTTTCTACATCTATATTTAAATTTATATGGTCTAAAATTTTTCTATTATCTCTTGTAAAACATATATCCTTTAGCTCTAATAACATATATTTCTCCTTCTTATTTAGTCACATTTTTGCTATATTAGTATACAACTATTTTACATAATTATCAAGTTGTTATATATATTTTTATTTGCTCATATACTATTTAAATTCTTTGTTTCTGCAATAAGTTCATCAAAGTCTGAAATATAGTTTTGGTCTTGTACTATTCTGTATTTTTTATATTCATCTAAGGCTAATTGGTCTGCTATTTCTTTCTTTATTTTTCCATTATCCTTTAAAATATTATACTCGTTTACTTTTAAAAATACTTCTAACTTTTCTTTCCACTCTTGCATTGAAATAATTTTACCTAGTTTTACTTGACGTTCTGCATAATCAAGATACATTGATACTAAATTATTTAATTCTGTAATTTCTTCTTGTGATAAATAGTTTTTTGCCACTGTAACATCAGTCTCAAGTATTTTTCCGTCTGGTGCATTTTTCCAAGTTGTTAATCCCATGTTTCTCTTTTTACTATCTACTCTGTTATAAATTATCTCTGGAGCAGTCATGCCTGTAATTGCATAATGTAACTTGTTTTGAACATTTTTATAAAACTCTTGTGTTATTTCACTATTTCTATCATAGTCATAGCTACACTCTTTGTATATATCGGTTATCTTTTGATAAAATCTTCTCTCACTTGCTCTAATTTCTTTTATCTTAACTAATAATTCATCAAAATAATCTTTTCCGAATTTAGGTCCATTTTTTAGCATTTCACTATTAACAACAAATCCTTTTTTTATATATTCTTTTAATGTTTTTGTTGCCCAAATTCTAAAATCAGTGGCTTCTTTTGAATTTACTCTATATCCTACAGCTATAATAGCATCTAAACTATAGAAATTTGTATTATAATTTTTTCCATCTGAAGCAGTTACTCTAATTTTTTGAGTAACTGAGTCTTTTGACAATTCTTCTGTTTTAAAAATATTTTGTAAATGATATGTGATATTATTTTCTGCAACATTAAATAATTTAGCCATTGACTTTTGAGTTAGCCAAAAGTCTTCTTCATTATATAAAACTTCTACTGATATGTTTTCATTATTTTGGCTTTGGTATATAATTAAATCTTTCAAATTTTCTATATTACTCAACTTAGATCACCTCTCAAATTTTTATAATATAATTATCTATTGCTTTTTCTATATTCATCATTCCGTCGACAATAGGCTGATAAACCGATAATGAAACCAGATATGATAAAGTTTGATTTAATATTCTTCCACTGTTATAAAAGCCTTTTCTTCTAGTGCAAATCTCTTTTCTACCGATATTTTGCTAACTTGGTTATCGTCTTTAAATACGAATCCATTCATTGCGTCTAAAATAGATTTAGCAATATTGTCTACATCTGGCTTTTTCGTAGGGCTTATTTTGTTTTCTAGCATTTCTTGAGTTTTTGTTTTGCTTGTGCTATTTGGAATTTTTAAATAAGCAATTATATTTATTGATATTCTTCCTTCTAACGTTTGGTGGTTTGGATATTTTATTTTAAAATATTGTTGTACTAAGAATTCATAATCTTTAGTTTTATTTGGAGTATACACTCTGCCTGTATACATATTAACACGTGGTCTTTCTTTGCCCACTATTTCTCCTGGTACTTCAAATTCATATTTCATTTTTCTTCCATCCTCTATCCTATGTATTCTAAACATTGCACATTATTATATATAAATCTAACTAAATCTTCAGCTTCTTCATCATCTTTAATACTAGATGCACTTACTTGTGATACTCCTCCACCTAAAGATAATTTTTGGAATTCACTTTCAAACGATAGCTTTTTTTGTAGTTCTATATCTTCGTTTTTGTTAACGTGATAAGAGCTGGTATAAGCTTCTTTATCTGTTACATCTTGTATAGTTCCAAACTGCTCTTTGTCTGTTTTTGCAAAGCTTTTACATACTGTCTCATTTGTTCCACCATATAAGCAAAATCCGATTCCTGTCGTCTTTTTCCATCTTTCTACAGCCTCTTTTAGTGTTTTTGCTATTTTTAGTGCAAACTCTTTTCCTTCTGGTGTAGTATTAGAAACTCCCTTCATATATTTAGTAGCTTCATATATTCCAACATATCCAAGTGATATAGTAGAATATCCATCTTTTAAATATTTATCAATTTTTTCTCCTGTTTTTAAATGAGCTATTGCTCCATTTTTCCAATGTATAGGACTTGTATCACTAACTGTTCCTAGTAATGCATAATGCCTGCACATTAGTGCTTCGTAGCATAGTTCTAATCTTTCTTCTAAAAGTTCAAAGAATTTATTTTCATCTCCTTCTGAAGTAATAGCAATTTGAGGCAAATTTATACTAACAATTCCTTGATTGAATCTACCTTCAAATTTATATTCTCCATTTTCATCTTTCCAAGGAGATAAAAAGTTACTACATCCACATGGACTAAAAACATTACCTCCATAATTTTCGCGCATTTTCTTGGCTGAAATAAAACTTGGAACTAGAGTCTTTTTAGCACATTTTAGTGCTAGCTTTGTTAAATAGTCATATTCTCCGCCTTTTAGACTATTGTTTTCATCTAATACATATATTAATTTTGGAAATTCTGGGTTTATGTATTCTCCATTTTCATCTCTTAGCCCTTCATCTCTTTGCTTTAATATTTCCTCTATTATCATTGCATTTTCTTTTATATATGGATCATCACTTTTTAGATACAAAAATAACGAAACCAGAGGGCAATGTCCATTTGTAGTCATTAATGTATTAATTTGATATTGTATTGTTTGTACTCCGCTACTTAGTTCATCTTTCACTTTTTGCTCTAAAATTTCTTCTAATACATCTGCTGGTATTTTTCCTAAAAAATTGTCTTCTAATTCTTTCTTGAATTTTTCATAACTTCTTCTCAAGTATTTACCTAGATGGCTTATATCAACAGCTTGTCCTCCATATTGTGTAGAAGCTACTGTTGCAATTATTTGTGTAATAATTGTACATGCAACTCTAAAACTTTTTGGACTATCTATCAACTTTCCATTTATAACAATTCCGTTATCTAACATGTCTCCAATATTTATTAGACAAGAATTAAATATTGGTTGCAAAAAGTATTCCATATCATGAAAATATAGAATTCCCTCTTCATGTGCTTTTACTATTTTCTCTGGTAATAAAATTCTTTTTGTTAAATCTTTTGAAACTTCTCCTGCTATGTAATCTCTTTGTGATGAAGCAAGTACCGCATCTTGATTTTTATTATCCTCTATGCCTGAACTAGTATGATTTTTTATTAGTCCCAAAATAGATTCATCAGTTGTATTTTTCTTTCTAACTAAGGCTCTATTATAACGGTAAATCATATATTTTTTTGCCAACTTAAACTTCTTTTTATCCATTAGTTGTTCTTCTATAACATCTTGAATATCTTCAACAAGTATTCTCTTTTTATCTAATTCTTCTATATATTTAATAATATCTTTTATATCTTGTTTATTTGCTCTTTCTTTAGCAGTCACTTCTTTATTTGCTTTTTCTATCGCTATTGAAATTTTTTCTCTATCAAAGTCTACAACTCTTCCATCTCTTTTGATTACTTTCATAAATAATCCTCCTTGTTTCGTAACATCAGCTACGTGTTCTCGATATGAGCTTGCGAAATTTTATAAAAAATCTCTGATAACATTATAAACAATCATTTTATTTTTTCTGTTGCATATGCAACGTTTTTAGAGTATAATCAAAATAGTTATAATTCACAACATAAAATTTAAAGTATAATAGAAATAATTAATATTTTTATAAAATGAGCCGAAATATCGTGTCGTCACATGAGCTACGTGCGCTCGATATGAGTTGCGAAATTTTATAAAAATATCAATTATTTCTGTTAATAGCAAACACAAACTTTAAATACTAAATTTCAGGAGACTGTATTAAATGGACGTTTTAGAAACAATAAAAGATATTTCCTGTAATTGCTTAAAAATGCAACGAAAAACCTTTACTAAAGGTAGTACAATTACTACTTATATAGAGAAAAGAAAACAAATTTGCATTTTACTTTCAGGAAAAGCTGATTTAATTAGATATGATTTAAATGGAAATAAAGATATTATAGAAAGCTTCATTACAAACGATATTTTTGGTGAGGCCTTTTATCCTGTTCACACAAATCACGAACTTTTTGTTCTAGCTATGGACAAATGCGAAGTTCTTTTGTTTTTATATGATGATATACATG
>CAYPES010000046.1:0-4599 GCA_964409925.1 uncultured Clostridium sp.
GATAGCCTGAGAACCTATCCTTTTCATGGAAAATATTATTATAAAAGTATTTTCACTAATCTTATATCCTATTGTAATGATTAAAAACTTTATTCTAAAATTAGTATTAAGACCTTTTAGAATATTAACAATTAATATAAACAATGTAATAAAAACTAAAAAATCAAAAATAAAAACAAAAAAAATCAAAAAAAAGGAAAAGAATAAAAAGGATTTTAGTGAATAATGTAGAAATATATAATTAGTAGATAGATAAAATTGAATTTTGGAGATAAGCACATGAAAAAACTTTATAAAAGAATAATAATGACAATATTTTTAATATATTTTGTCGTAACAGTAATTTCACAACAAAAAACATTAAATCAATATAAATCAGAAGCTTCTGCATATTCAAAACAACTAGAGGCTGCAAAAGACACAAATGAAGAACTAACAGCCACAAAAGCTAATGTTAACTCAACTGAATATATTGAAGCAGTAGCTAGAGAAAAACTAGATATGTATTTGCCTAATGAAAGAGTATATATAGATATGGAGAAATAAAGGAAGCAACAAGAATTGCCTCCTTTTCTTGCTTTATACAAAAATTTGTTATATAATATAAAAGAATTTATATCAAAAGTATTTAAAGTCTTAAAAATTCCAAAATGAAAAATAAATAAAATCGGAGGATTATTATATGGATTTATCAAATTGTACTCTAGTAGAATTGCGTCAAATGGCCAAGGAAAAAGGAGTAAAAAACGTTACTAAACTAAAAAAGGATGAACTGATTGAATTACTAAATAAAGAAGAAGGTGGTTCGACACAACAAGAAAATATTAATTCAAAATTTCAAATAGATGAAGATGCAAAAAATGATTCAAATTTAGATTATAAACTTACTAACGAAGATGATTTCATCGCCGAAGGAGTGTTAGAAGTATTGCCAGATGGATATGGCTTCCTAAGAGGTGAAAACTATTTATCTAGCCCTAAAGATGTTTACATCTCTCCTGTACAAATTAGGAGATTTAGACTAGATAATGGAGATAAAATAAAAGGCATAGCAAGACTTCCTAAAGAAGGAGAAAAATTTCCAGCTTTAATATTTGTTGGGGAAGTTAATTCTGAATCGCCAGAAAAGGCATATAAAAGAAAAAAATTTGATGATTTAATACCAATATATCCTGAAGACAAAATTAAGCTAGAAACTACTTCTACTGAATATGCAATGAGAATTATAGACTTAATTTGTCCAATAGGTAAAGGACAAAGAGGAATGATTGTTGCTCCTCCAAAGGTTGGAAAGACTACCTTATTAAAGAAAATAGCTAATAGTATAACAACAAATCATCCTGAAATAGAACTAATTGTGCTACTAATAGATGAAAGACCTGAAGAAGTAACAGATATGAAGAGATCTATTAATGGAGATGTAATTTATTCTACTTTTGATGAATTACCAGAACATCATGTAAAAGTTGCAGAAATGGTATTAGAAAGAGCCAAGAGACTAACAGAGCAAGGGAAAGACGTAGTTATTTTACTAGATAGCATAACAAGACTTGCGAGAGCTTATAACTTAGTTATTCCAGCATCTGGAAGAACTCTATCAGGAGGATTAGATCCTGCAGCATTACACAAACCAAAAAAATTCTTTGGTGCAGCTCGTAATATAGAAAATGGTGGAAGTTTAACTATTCTTGCAACAGCTTTGATTGACACAGGAAGCAGAATGGATGAGGTAATATTTGAAGAGTTTAAGGGTACAGGCAACATGGAGGTACATTTAGATAGATCTTTATCAGAAAAGAGAATTTTCCCTGCAATAGATATAAATAAATCAGGAACAAGAAGGGAAGAGAAACTACTTACTCAAGAAGAGTTAAATACTGTATTTGGATTAAGAAAAGCTTTGTCTCGTACACCTGTAGCTGATGTTACTGAGCAACTAATTAATCAGATAATTATCACAAAAAACAATGAAGAATTTATTGAAAAAATGAAAAAGATATTGGTTAATAATAAATGATAAGAAAAGTAGATTATATAAAAAATATGCCTAAATAAGTGAAATGAACCCAAATTGTTAGATGAAAAAATAAACAAGGAGGGTTCATTTTTATGAGTAAATATACAGTTGACAGATAAAATTATATATGATAATATGCATATATAAATTAACTATTTATTGTTAGTTATTTATGTGATAAAAGTGTAGAGGAGAGGAACAGTTCTCCTATAAAATAGTAAATAAAACATTGCACAAAATCAAAGTTTTGTGCAAAAAGGAATAGGAGTAAAATATAAAACCACATTTATATGGTCCTACCTATCAATTCTCGCTATCCCTTTAATAAAGCCCTTTTGGGCTAATTGTTTTAACAACAAACTATATTACTTCTTAATAAAATCGTCTTAAAATCAATTCTGGAGCTTCAATTTTTTACATTATATCTGGTTTGATTTTTTTCATTATTGTAACTATATTTATTATAAAAAAATTATATAACTTCAGATTATTTTTATCAAAATTCTAAAATCCTTGTATTTCAGCGATTTGCCTTATTTTTCAAACAACAAACTATATGTCTTAAAAATAAAAACGCCTTAAAATCGATTCTCGTGCGTCACTTTTTTAGCCATTTTTCAGCATTTTTAATAAATGCCTAAAATTCAGCATTTTTACCAGAATCTTATTGCAAAAATTATATTCGATAAATTTATACATCAAAATCAAAACATATAACTTGTTAAGTTTAATATTAAAATGTCTTAAAAACGATTTTGATGCCTTCATAATTTAATCAATAATCTGTTTTAATTCTAGTTTTATTGTATATCTTCTAATAATAAAATTTTTTTATAGTGCTAAATGATTCACTTTCCAAAATAAACTGTACTTAAATATAGCTCTAGTATGTCGCTTTCAACATAATTTATTTCTATTTCATATTTTCTAGGCAAAAGAAAACAAAACACAAATAACAATAATGATTTTTTCTTCATAACCAAAAGAATGCAACTTATTATTTATTGTCTGCATTATAACATAAAGGACAGATAATTTAAATTAATAATCTTTCCTATTTATTACTAGTTATCGATCATTATTTAGTTTCAAATGTATATTCTGCAGCAGTGTAAAGCATTAGTGCCATAAAAAAGTCTTAGTGTTTGCAATTAGAAATAAAACACATATATAACTCTTTTTTAGCTAAATATGTGTTTTTATAGTTTTTAAATTATATTGTTCCTAGTTTTAATTTGTTTTATAACATCAAAATCTGTTCCAGCTTGTAATACTTTAATCATTTTTACAAACAATATTTATAAATTATTGTTTCTCCTTTAGTATATATTTTATATTCCTAATTGTTCATAGGTTTCTATGTATTCATTTGGAATACTTTTTTCAGTATTTTTTATTGTATAATCTGTAATATCTGGCAAAGTCACATCTTCATTTGTTACAACATCAGACTTAATAGAATATACTTTTTCTCTATATGACCTATTATAAATTTCCTCAACAGTTCTTATTAGTGTGTTCTTTTCTTTATCAATCCATATTTCTCTATACGATGATTTACTATCAATTTCCAAAACATAGCACTTTCTTCCATTATATTTGTCTGTTCTAAGTTTATACCCCGTTCTAACCCATATATTAGGAAGTGTTCCATAATCTTTACTAAATGGTTGTAATGCCATCATCATTAAATCTAAAAATTCATCTTCCTTTTGCAAAATATAATTTGCTTTTACATTATAGCATACCTTTAAATTTTCCACTATTTCTACTTTCTCATTAGAGTTAATGTTTCCGTATTCGAATCTATCTGCATTTTGTATATTAACATTCGGACTTTCAGAATGCATTTCTTTTTTATATTGACCATCCTTGTAAAAGTACTTCGAGTTATAGAACTGTTCTGTGTTTCTTTCGAAATCAATACTATTTTCAGTTATTTGTAGTAAATAGTTGCTTGCATTTTTATATTCATTAATACTGTTTATAGCTTTATTCGCAACATTGTTATTTAAATTAAATTTAATTATAACAAATAATGGCAAAGTAATTATTATTAAAGCTAAAATTACCAATATTACTTTTAAGATTAACATATGCCTGCTATATTTTTTTAAATGGTTTATTTCAATTTGTTCGTCATCTTCTTTATTACAATTTATTTTCTTCATACCTTCATATAATTTTCTACATTCTTGGCACGAATCAAGATGTTCTTTTACAAATTGACTTGTATTATCACTTAGCAAGTCTCCAACATAGTTTGGTAGTAAGTCGTTAACTATATCACATTCATTTTTCATTTTTTAAACTCTCCTTTAACTTTAATTTTCCTCTACAAAATTTTGCTCTAGCCCATTCTTCATTCTTTCCTAATATTTGAGATATTTCTTTAAAAGTAAAATTTCTTATAAGCTTCAAATAAATAATTTCTCTGGTATCAATATCTAATGTATGTATCTTTTTATAAAATTCAATAATGTTATCTTTAGTAATCATATCTTCTTCTATATCATAATTTGCAGCTAGATTTTCTAAGTCATTCTCATCTAAGTCAATATTACTTTTTTTGTTTTTCTTTT
>CAYPES010000046.1:4609-6968 GCA_964409925.1 uncultured Clostridium sp.
TGCAATCATTTTTAATCGCCAACCTTTAATTTGTTTTCTTTAAGTAATCTTTCCATTTATTTTTTGCAATTTGATACAACCATGTACGGATACTCTCTTTATTTTTTAATGTATTTATTTTTTTTATTGCAGTATAAAATGTTTCTTGTGTCAGTTCCTCAGATAGTTCAATATCTTTTGTTAATTTATACAAGAAGTTATATACACATTTACAATATTTTTTATATATATCATCCACTTTTTACCTCCTCTATTATTTAAGACGATTATTTTTTGAAAATGTGACAAAATAATAATTTTTTTACATTTTTTATAGAAATACTATTTATTACGATTTTAAAATAATATCATACATCTTTTGTACAAACCTTCGATATATAATTTACAGTAACAAAAGCCGGGGATATAGTTATAGGACCTTCAAGAGCGGTTTTAAATTGAACATACAAATATTCAATATTTTTTTGATTTTCTAAATTATTAAGCAAAGTAGCTTTGAACTAAATCAGTTGACTCTTTAGTTGCTAAATATCTATCTCATTTTTTGTTGTATAAAGCATTAAATCAACTTTATTTATATTATTAGCAAAAGGAGGGCTCTTATAATATAAGAACCCTCCCAAACAATAATGCATATTAATTTTATGTGTTATTTACTATAGCTTTTTTAAGAATTACTTTTACATATGTTTACTTGATTCCACAATAAAGAGTGCCACTACCAGTAGTATTGCCATACCAGTTACCAACAGAGTAATCAACTCTGTAAGTTCCTCTCTGTCCATCACTGAATGTTATCCAATTAGTATCTGTTCTACTACTGGGGGATAAAGTATCTCCCAGCCATCCAGAGATATGGAAACATTCAGTACCATCGGGTCTGTACACTTTTGCATCAACATAGTCTTCTGCGTTAAATCCGGTAATATAAAGTCGAACTTGTGCAGTTGACCAGTTCATAATGCCAGAAACAGTAAATGTAAAAGATCCACTTGTTACTCCACTACTAATACTGGTCTGACCGTTACCTGAAATTGCTCCTCTTGGTTGGATTTCATACACATCGCCTGTTTCAACTGTTTCAGGTTTTTCAACCTCAGTTGCGAAAGTAGGCATAGCTACAAAAGAGCATACCATCAAAACAGTCAACATTGCACATATAAATTTTTTCATTGAAATACCTCCAAATCGACGAACTAATATGCATATTGTTTTTCATGTTATTGTGCAATTACAATCACCCTAAAGAAATACTAATAACGTTAATTATAATACTATTTTTTAGCATTTGTCAATATTTTTTACATATTTTTACATTTTTACATATTACATGTTTTTAGACGATATTAGCCAATTCTAAATATTGCTTTTTTGCACTTTCTTTAATTTCATCAACAGTCATATATGTTTCAGAATATGGAATAATCATTTTGCCATTTATTTTTATAAAAGTCATCCCCAATGGCGCAACAAAGAACTCTTCCTTTTTTTGAATATAATTATTGATAACCTTATTCTCTTTGTTCCATTGCTCTGCATATTCCATGAAATGTATTATACTTTCTGTTGCTTGCATTAATTCATCAAAATTTTCAATTTCGATATAATTTCGGTAATATAAAAGTCCATTTGATTCTGTGTATTCTTCTATTTTAAAAGTACTCTTTTCGCTACTAGTCCAATTATCAAAAAGATATCTTTGTAAATTTTCTTTATAGTCATAATAATCAGTTCCACCGTCTTTAATTGCTGTAAATTTCACGTCTGGACATTTGGCAAGTTCAAAATAATATGTTCCATTTTCATTTTTGTATCCATAAGTTTTAACTACATCCTTTGAAATAAGCCTTACTTTGCAAAAATTTGATGTTTCAATATCTTTCTTTACATCTATAAAAAAAGAACTTTTCATATTTGCTAATATCATGGTAAGAATAGGTATTAGAATGAATAGCCCTCTTATTAGTATAATACTACCCCCTCCAATTAGCATTTTAATAATAACATTTAGTGCTTTTACAAATTTTTTTACTTTATTTTCTTCTTTAGCAGTATCTAATATATTAATTTTATACTGATTTCTATTATTTTCTTCTCTCTCTTTATTCCATTTATATAATTCTTCCCAATCCTCTTTATTTCCCATATTTTTCTCCATATCTCCTCCGCAATTTACTATTTATAGTTTATATTATTGTATTTTTTATTTTTACAACAATAAAAGCAATTATAATTGGTATTATAAATTTCATTAATCTTTTAATCATAAAGACATAAAAGAGTGTAGAATTGTTATAATAATCATATTTAAAATAATCAACTCCTATTCTAATTGAAAATTCAATTCTTAAGAATATTG
>CAYPES010000047.1:0-6952 GCA_964409925.1 uncultured Clostridium sp.
GTAGCTCATGTGACGACACGATATTTCGGCTCATTTTATAAAAATATTAATTATTCCTGCTATATATTATAAAATTCTATACTGTGAATTGTAAGATTACGTAAAGGAGATTTTATGTTACATATAAATATAATATGTGTTGGCAAAATTAAAGAAAATTTTTTTAAAGACGCTATAAGTGAATATTCAAAGAGATTATCTAGATTTTGTAATTTAGTAGTTACAGAGATTGCCGATGAAAAGATACCTGATAAAACTAATGAGAAGATTGAAAATGATATAAAACAAAAAGAAGGCAATAATATCCTGTCTCATATAAAGAAAGATTCATATGTTATAGCCTTAGATTTAAAAGGTTCTGAGTTTGATTCTGTTGAATTTTCCAAAAAAATATCTAATCTTTCTATAACTAATAGTGATATTACTTTTATTATAGGTGGTAGTTTGGGACTTTCTGATAAAGTTCTGTCTTCTTGCAATGAAAAGATATGCTTCTCTAAGCTAACCTTTCCTCACCAATTAATTAGAATATTTTTGTTGGAACAACTCTATAGGGCCTTTAAAATAGCCAATAATGAAACTTACCATAAATAATTCAGCATTTACTTAATTTGGTTATTGTAAACATGCGGTATTCTTTTCTCCTTTATAAAATGCTATTCCACACTATAGCTGAAGTTATCATTCCAACAAAATCTGCAATTAGCGCGGCTACTAATACAAACCTTATTTTTTTTACTCCAATGCTACTTGTATATACAGCTATTGTGTAAAAAGTAGTTTCTGTTGAGCCCATTATTGTTGATGTAATTAATCCAATTTTGCTATCTACACCATACCTTGTCATTATATCAGTAGCTACCGCCAATGATGCGCTTCCTGATATTGGTCTTAGTAATGCTAGTGGTACAGCTTCACTTGGAAAACCTATTTTATACGTAAAAGCAGATAATCCATTAGTAATTAATTCTAAAAGTCCTGAACTGCGTAATACCCCTACAGCCAAGAAAATTCCTAATAGAGTTGGAAATATTTTTATAACAATGCTCGTTCCTTCTTTTGCACCCTCAACAAAAAGGTCATATATTTTTTTCTTATCTAATATTCCATAAATAATTATGATTACAATAACACTAGGTATCGCTAGTGTTGAGATGTAATTTAATACATTCATTAAATATACCATTTTATTACAATTCGCAGTTTATCTTTGATAATCTGAAATAATTAATATTTTTATAAAATGAGCCGAAATATCGTGTCGTCACATGAGCTACGTGCGCTCGATATGAGCTTGCGAAATTTTATAAAAATATTAATTATTTCAGCTATTTGTTATAATTTACTAAATGAATTGTAAAAGCCTTTCTTTTATTTTAAAACTTTTTCATTAATATTTTGCTAGCTATAATACCTGCTATATCAGCTGTAATTGTTGCTATCCATACAGGTAAAATAATTTGAGTCGCATTTGTTGATCCTAAAGATGCTCTTACTGCAATTACTGTGCTCGGTATAAGTTGTAGTGATGCAGTATTTAAAACAATAAACATTGCCATTGAATCTGTAATTCTTTCTTTATTAGGGTTTTTTTCTTGCATAGTTTGCATCGCTTTTAATCCTAATGGAGTTGCCGCATTTCCTATTCCTAATAAATTTGCAATTATGTTAATTGTGATTTCTTTGTACTCCTTATCTTCCTTTTTCATTTTTGGGAACAACACTTTCATTAAAGGGCTTATCATATTACTCAATCTTTTTATTAAGGATGTTTCTTGCACTATTTTCATTAACCCATTCCATAAACACATTGTTCCAAATAGCTTTATAGTAAGCTCTACTGCTTGAGTACATGAAGAAAATATTGAGCTATTAAAGTTTTCTATGTTTCCTGTAATTATTGCAAAAATAAATGATATTATTATAAAAAATGGCCATATTTTATTTAACATATTCTTCTCCTTTGTTCTAATATATTCCTAATGTTTTTTTATATTCTTATTATATTTTTTGTTATGTTAACTTTGTTTCTTAGTATTTTGGTTAATTTTTCTTTTATTGTAAATTTTTTCAATCGTATCTTTTATTTTGAAACTATTTCATTATTTTAATACTATTTTACTTGTTTTTTGCTCCATTATGTGCTATTATGGATGTAGATTGTTGTCGAATTTTGTTGTAGGAGGATTTAATCATGAAATCAACTGGAATTGTTAGACGTGTAGATGAACTTGGAAGAATAGTTATTCCAATAGAATTAAGAAATAAACTAAAAATAGCAGAAAAAGATCCTATCGAAATATATGTTGATGGTTCTTCTATTATTCTAAAAAAGTATGAAGAAACATGTGTATTTTGTGGTAGTACAAAAAATGTTGTAGAATATAAAGAAAAATTAATTTGCACCAAATGCGCTCATAATATATCAAACATGTCGGATAATATAAAAAATGATCAATAGTGCTAAACACTATTGACTCTTTTTATTTGTCTAGAAATTTTTTGTATATTTCATCTTTTGGTACTTTATTATTCTTAGCAATTTTTTTAATTATATCTTTCTTCGACAACCCTAGGTTCACATAATATTGATATTGTTCATCTAACGTCATCATATTTACATTTTCTATCTCTATTTCTTGCTTTGTTTTACTATGCATCTCAAACAATATTATATATTCTCCTTTAATATCCTGTAACTCTGGCAAAATATCTGAAATGTTCCCTCTTATAAATTCCTCATGGATCTTGGTGAGTTCTTTAGCTATTACTATATCTATATCTCCAAATGTCTCCAACATCTCTTCTAATGTTTTTTCTAATCTATGAGGCGCCTCGTAAAATATAATTGTTTTGTTTTGATTTTTGATATCCTCTAGCTTTTCGTTTCTTAGTTTTTTATCTAACGGCAAAAAGCCATAGAAAGCAAACTCTTTCGTATTAAGACCAGATGCTATTAATGCATTTATCAGAGCACATGCACCAGGAATTGATATTACCTCTATATTTTCTTTAATTGCTTCTTTTACTACCTCTTCCCCTGGATCGGAAATTCCTGGAGTTCCTGCATCTGTGATCAGTCCTATATCTTTGTCTTCTTTTAATATTTTAATCAATAACTCAGTTTTAGTATCTTCATTATGCCTATGATAACTAATCATAGGTTTTGATATTCCTAAATAGTTTAATAGTTTTAATGAATGTCTTGTATCTTCTGCTGCAATTATGTCTACTTCTCCCAGTGTTTTTACCGCTCTATAAGTTATATCTCCTAAATTTCCTATAGGAGTTGCTATTAAGTATAATTTTCCTGCCATTAAAATTTTCCTCCATATTAATCTTGATTATATATTTCTTTAATTTGTTCTGTATATTCTCCATTCTCTTTGTATATATACAATGGTTCATCTATCTTAAGAAACTTTTTTCCACCTTTTACTCCTTTTATTAATATTATTGATGCTCCTGCATTTTTGTATGGATAAACTATTTTTATCTCTTTAGGTTCAATTTTATTTTCCCTCATTTTTTGCATTATGTCTACTGTGCGTTCTGGTTTGTGAACAATATATAGTTCTCCCCTATCCTTTAAAAGTTCTGATGCTGTCTTTATAAAGTCTAATAATGTAGCTTTTACTTCATGTCTTGCAATTAATTTACCTTCATTTTCATTCGTTTTGCCTGTTCCAGCCTCCTTATATGGAGGATTCATTACTACTACATCATATTTATTTTTCTCGAGCATTTTTTTCTCAAAAAGTTCTTTTATGTTAACTTTAAATATTTTGAATTTATTTTCTAGCCCATTTAATTTTATACTTCTTTCGGCCATTTCAGCTACATTATCTTGGATTTCTACTCCAATAATCTCTTTTAGTTTAGTCTTTTTACATAAAAGCAGTCCAATTACTCCACTTCCTGTACCTAAATCTACAACTTTACTATCAACCTTAATATTTTTCGCAAAGTCTGATAGAATAACACTATCTATTCCAAAACAAAAGCCTTTATTATTTTGAATAATTTTTAGCCCCTTATATTGCAAGTCATCTATTCTTTCGTTTTCTTTTAATTCTATACCATCCATAATTAATCCTATCAACTTTTTCAATTTTTTATAATATTATATATTAAATATTTAATTATGTAAATAGTGAGGTTTTATAAATGAACAATAGTAGAAAACTTTTTAACTGTGAAAATAATCTTTACGTAAATAATTGTGGAAATAGATGTAGAAAAATTTTTTCTCCTAATAAAAATATTTGTAGCCAAACAGGAAGCTTGCTCGACTCTCTATTCTGTGTTGAGAACTTTTTATGCAATTCTCAAAAAGCTTGTGCTCTCTATAAGCTCTTTTGTTTCTTTAAATAACAATATATAAACTCATAAATTGTATTTTTATAAAATTTTGCAGCTCGTATCGAGCGCACGTACATTATGTGACGACACGATATTTCGGCTCATTTTATAAAAATACAATTTATGAGTTTATATCATTTTTCCCTCTAATCGTTTCTAATAAAATTCTGTGAGAAATCAACTTCTCCATCCTTAAATTTATGATTTTCCGCACCATTTATTAGAATTCTAACTGCATTTACCTCAGTCAATTCGGTAACCGTATTTACTATACTTTCTATAGTCTTTTCTTCCTCCTCTTTTCCTCCTCTATGGTTATCTATAAACTCAGATGAAAAATTTAAGTCTAAAACATCTCCATTCATATTAGCCCCTATTAGCATTGTTCCCTCTGGAATTGCTTTCTCATGATTATCACTCCTTGGTCCATCTATGAGCATATTTACTATTACTGTGTATGGATCTGAGATTAGCTCTTTAACATCTACTAGTCTTGCTTCAGGCTCTACTTCTCTTGTTGTTTTATTAATAAAATATAAAGAAACCATGGTTTGTCTTTCTTGCTCTTCAGATATTTCCTCTTCTGGTTCATACTCTTCATATACCTTTTCTTTTGTTTTACTCTTCACAACGTATATAATAACTGCCAAAATTAGAGCAATTACTATAATAATTAAAATTATTTTTTTCCAACTCGATTTCATTAAAATACCCTTCCTTCCAAAATAATTTTTTATTTGATAACATGTCTATTCATTCATTTTAAATTTAGAACACATATTTATATATCATCATATTATTATTTGATACTGGTTTATATTTAAAATTCTAAAGAAATACTATCATAAAGCTTATAAGTTTAAATACAATGTGTGCTCGACATAATCTGTAAAATTTTATAAAAATACTGATTATTTCTGCTATATTTAATAAAGTAAATCGTACTAAATTTTCACATAAAATACACATTTTCCTTTTTTTTCTTGTAATATCTATAAAAATCGATATATTTTCACTTTTTGTAGTAATATTCCTCCTTTTCAAAATTTGACAAAATACCTTTTTCCGTATAAAATTAAGGTGATTTTATTAAAATTATCACATAAAATTGATTAAGGAGTTTATATATGAATAAATTATTGCATGTTGGACTTGACGTTGGTTCTACTACTGTTAAGATTGTAGTTATGAATCACGACTTAACAACTCTTTACACTAATTATCAACGTCATAATTCAGATACAAAAAATACAGTATGTTCTGTTTTAGATGACTTAAGTAATCGTTATCCAGATTCAGAATTTACAATCGCTTTAACAGGTTCTGGTGCAATGTCTGCAGCTAATTTTTTGAATCTTCCATTTATTCAAGAGGTGGTTTCTTGCAAAAGAGCCGTAGAGAAATATATTTCTAGAACCGATGTTGTAATTGAGCTTGGAGGCGAAGATGCAAAAATAATATATTTCGGTAAATCTATCGAGCAGAGAATGAATGGCACATGTGCAGGTGGTACTGGTGCATTTATAGACCAAATGGCCTCATTATTAAATACAGACTCTGCTGGATTAAATGAACTTGCGAAGAATCACAAAATAATATATCCAATTGCTTCTCGCTGTGGAGTATTTGCAAAAACTGACGTTCAACCTCTAATAAATGAAGGAGCTGCAAAAGAGGATATTGCTGCTTCAATCTTTCAAGCTGTTGTAAATCAAACTATTAGTGGACTTGCTTGTGGAAGGCCTATTCGTGGAAATGTAGCTTTTTTAGGTGGACCTTTAAATTACCTTTCTGAATTAAGGAATAGGTTTATTGATACCTTACATCTATCTAACGAACAGGTTATTGTGCCTGATGATGCTCACCTATTAGTTGCTAAGGGAGCAGCTTTAGATTCTTTAGATATGGAACCTATTTCAGTAGAGAAATTAAAAGCTAAAGTACAAATGTTAAGAAGTTCTCATGATACTACCACTCATCCATTAAAGCCTTTATTTGTAACAGATGCTGAATATGAAGACTTCAAAGAGCGTCATTCTAAGGACATTGTAAAAAAAGCTGATTTATCGACTTATCATGGGGACTGCTTTGTTGGCATTGATGCAGGTTCTACTACTACAAAATTAGTTGTTATAAATACTGAGGGAGCTTTGCTTTATTCTCTATATGCAAATAATGAAGGCAATCCTTTACAAAGTGTAACTAATATGTTGAAAAAATTGTACGCAGTAATTCCTTCTGATGTTACTATTCGTTATAGTGGAGTTACTGGATATGGAGAATCGCTCATAAAAACGGCTCTTAACGTTGACCTTAATGAGATAGAAACGATTGCACATTATACTGCAGCAAAAAAATTTATGCCAGATGTAACAAGCATTGTCGATATTGGTGGACAAGATATGAAATATATCAAATTGAAGAAAAACACTATAGACAATATTATGCTAAATGAAGCTTGTTCTTCAGGTTGTGGATCTTTTATTGAGACTTTTGCTAAAAGTTTAGGTTTATCAATTGAACAATTCGTTGATTCTGCTATATCAGCCAGAAATCCTGTTGATTTAGGCTCTAGATGTACAGTGTTCAT
>CAYPES010000048.1:0-6720 GCA_964409925.1 uncultured Clostridium sp.
TGTTGGAAAGATATATTTATGCAACTGATAATAATAAAAAGGGAGTAATAATGCTTGAGGCTAGAGGAAAAGAGGAAGATAAAGAATTATTAGAACACATTAGTAAAGTTATTAATAAAACAGGTACTAAAAAAATAAGTTCAAAAGAATTGCAAACTAAAATTGATGGAGTATACTTTAATCCTAAATGGAATGAAGAATATAGTTCTACTTATGTTGGACTTGAGATAACAGATTTATTTTCTTATCCAATTCATAAATATGTAAAAAGAAATTCAAAAGATAAAGCATTTTTAACATTTGAAGATAAGATTGATGGGTATCCAAATTATAAAAATAAGGGAATAAAAATATTCCCTCCAGACAAAAAATAAGAACTGGATAAACCAGTTCTTACCGTCCGCGATACCACGAACCCCAAGCAAATAGAATTGCTTTTGACATAATTAATATAGCAAATAATTTAGTATTTGTCAATAACTATGTCCTTAATATTATATATAAAAATGGCTTAAATATGCCTATAAATTAAAAGTTTAAGATTTAAGAGGTAAAATATGAAGATAGCAAGTATTAATATTGAAAGTTCATTTACAAAATTTATTGATTCTCAAGAAATAAAAATTCCAAGTGATAAAAAGACAAATTGTATATTCATTTATGGTAAAAATGGTAGCGGAAAAAGTTCTATTTCAAAACTTTTTTATACTAATAATAAATATATAGAGGGAAAAGAATACATTGATGATTTATTACAATTAAAGACAAAAAGTGCTATAAAAGATTTAAATGTAAAAATTAATTTTGATAATAATACATCTAATATTTTTACAGGGAATAGCATTATAAATCCAATTAAGATACCAGTTTTTAATCAAGAATATATTGACTTAAAAATTACATATCAAGAAGACTTTAAAAATAATAAAATTCAAGAAAAAAATCTAAATTATGGTGTAGAATTACAGTCAAAAACCAAATATTTAGATAAAATAAAAATTGGTAAAATAGAACAAAAACGCAAAGAAGAACTTGAAGAAAAAATAAATAAACAAATAAAGGATAATATTGAAAACCTAAAAAAAGATACTTCTACTAAAGATAATAATAAAAATTATTCAATGTTTACAATAGAAAAATTAAAATCAATAAACCCACAAGAAAAAGAAGTTATAGATGATTTAAATAAAAAAAGGTTAGAACATATTAAATATATACAAAGTCTTAAAGATTTAAATGACAGTAACAAAATACATTTAAACAATATTTTCTTAGATCTCCCTTCTATAGAACAAGATATTATTAACGTTAATAAATCATTGACTTTTAACGAAGATGAGACAAAGACAAAAGCAGCTCGTGAAATTTTAGACAATTTAAGTGAAGAACTCAGAAAATGGAAATTAGATGGTGTTAGCCATATTAATAATGATAGATGTCCATTTTGTGGGTCTGATATAAAAGGAAATGAATTAGTTAATATGTATAAAGATTATGTTGATAGTAGAATTAATAAGATGAAAACATATCTAACTAGCGAAATAAATAAATTTAGTAATTATAAAAATAATTCAAAACATTCTTTTGAGTTAGTAAAACCTAATGCACAATATTTAGATAGTATTTTCAAAAGTAATTTATATAATCAGATTAGCTCTTTAGAAAATAAGCTGAATTTATATTTAGATAAAATAATAAATATACTAAAACAAAAAAGTTTAGATAATTACTTATTCGTTGATAGTAGTAAATCTATAGATAATGTTAATGTTACAGAATTGAATGATATTCAAAAATTATATAGTGATTTAACAAAAAATATTAATGATATTAATAAAAAAGTTGATAGTTCAACAAGTGATAAAACTCGAAGAAATGATGACTATTTTCAAAATGTTGCTATTTATTTAACTTATGAATCAATGAAAGATGATATAAAACAATTAATTGACTCTGAAAATAAAATAAAACAAATTATTGAAGAATTAAAACCTTTGAAAGAAGAATATGAAAAAGAACTTAGAGAAAAAAATATTTTGTTGAAAAAAATGAATGACATTTTAGATGATTTTAGCATTAGTAATTATAGAGTAGATGAAGAATTCGATTTATGCTTAAATGGAGAGAAAGTTAGTTTTTGCGTAGATAAGTTATTGAGTAATGGCGAGAAAAGTATTATTGCATTTTCTCTATTTATTGCAGAGTTAGAATTATATTATTCGGAAAATGACAAAAATATAATTTTGATTGATGATCCTATATCATCAGTTGATTATCCAAATTTATATGGAATATATAATTATATAAATAATATAATAGAAGAAAATCCTAATTCTCAGTTTATAATATCTTCTCATAATACTTTATTCATGAATTTATTTAAGTTTGATTATAAAAAAACAGCAACATATCTTAATTTAACTGAAGTTAATGGTAAAACTAAAATAATTATTGATAACGAAAATCTTGACTCAATATATCTAGAAAAATTGAAAGAAATATTTAAAATATACAAGACAAATACAATTGATAAAAAACAAAAACTGTATATTCATAATTACTGTAGATATGTATTAGAAACAATTTCTAGATTTGAATATCCAATTAACGATAATGAATCTACATCTTCTAAATATTATTTAAATAAAATAATTGATAATATATCCAATAATATTTCTGATTATGATATTTCAAAAGTTGCATTACAATCTCTAATGAAAATAGTTAATAAAGGTTCTCATGCTACAATAGATGAAGTACATGATGGTGAACATTTTGAAGACAATCACTATATTGAAAGTTGTAAAGCTATAATAAAATTTATTAAAAAAGATTATAATGGTCAATTTGAATTATTATCAACTGACTATGACAGAATTAATCAAATAAACAATACATAAAGGGTATGGGATTTCCCATAATAGAATTTGGCGGGAGTACAAATTCAGTGCTTGCTAGACAAGAATTTAACTCCCAAAGTCAAATAAAACACTACCAAAATAAGCAGGTAGTGTTTTTGATTACATAAATCTTTCAATCTTTAATGGATTATTTTTTACAATTTTAAGATTATATTTTATTCTTAATATTAATTTTATTTGTTGTATTAAATCATTAACATTGCATCTAACATTAAATATATCTAATGCTGAATTAATATGATTGATTAGAGGACAATCTGATAAACAGTTTCTACTATATCCATTTGCTAAGTAAAATGATACTGCGTCAGGTATAACAAAGTAAATTAAATATTCTGAATAATTATCATAAAAAGGTAATAATATTTCTTCGAATTCTTTATCTGTAATATCTTCTTTACCTTTAATCATATTGTATCTCCATAAATAATCTCTTTTATAATCATTTCTTCAGCGATACTTTTATAATTATTCATTTTTTGAACCCATAATAATTGATTTTCCAGTTTTAGTTTTTCTGTAATAGAAGTATCAGATTTTATTAATTCATTAATTATATGGTTTACTTTATTTTCAGCATTTATACTGACTGAAAAAAGATGCTCATTTAATTTATCTTTCATAAGTAATTCTTGATATAATGCTTTTTTATTGTTTTTTAAATATTCTAATCTTAATAATCCATATTTATTTAATTGTTTGTTTTCTTTTTCAGGCAGTGTTAAATTTGGTAATAAATAATCACCGCATTTTGTATAAGTTATATTCATCATATTTATCCTTTCATTTATATGAAGAATTAATAATAGTATTAACAATTTTAGGTACCCATTTAGGTACTCAATTCGTAATATTGATTAAAAATGTATAACTTTTAATAATTAGATTTAATTTAAAATTGCTTGAAATATAAGGAAATTAACCAGCAATAATTAATTTTATTTGCAATATATTTTTGCCCCCTGAAAGATAGGTCGAAAGACCTATCGCTTTTTTTATGTCAATGTTTATAAGGGATTGTAATGCATTTGTTAGTTATTCAAAAATTCTTGGGAACAAGTTGGGAACAAATTTTATAATTTTGTCCTTATAAATTTAGTGGATATTACTGACTTTTTAGGCAAAATTTGATATAATTTAATTAGTAAAAAGGAAGCGCTAGTACAGGCTTATTTTATAAGTTTTTGTATTGGTGTTTTTTTGTTGTAGGAGGTAACGAATGAAGAGTGCAGTAGGATTTAGTAGTCAAGAAATAAAAAATAGAACTTTAATATTTCATGATGTTTTTGGTAAAATTGAAAATTTGGTAGAGGATAGTAAATATTATAAAACGCATTTGTTTAGTAAAAATGAGTTTACGAAATTGTTTAGAGAGTATTTATATAACATAAATAATATTAGTACTAAAGAAGAACTTGAATCTTTATTTGGTAAAGAATGGATTTTAAGAATAGTTGATGGGTTTAATGATGAAAGTTATGTTGTTGACTATGATGAAAAAGTCTTTACCATATTCTATGGTGATTATGAAAAATATTATATGGATAAGAAATTAATTAAAAAAAATTCAAATACTATAAAAGATTTATATGATGCCAGTAAAATTCCTAATTCTAATAATGTAACTAACATAATTAATAAAATTGCGGAAAGATGCGATGAAATTATATTTAATGATGATCAAAAAGCAAATCTTGCTGATTCAATACCAAATATTTTATTAAGTAATAATATTAAGTTAAAGAAAAGTGATGTTTTTGATATTAATAAGCTTGCTATTAGAGATGTAATAGAAATCGGTAGAGGAATACTTAATAAAAATAGAAAATATGAGAAAGTTTTAAATACAAAAGATATTGCAAAAGAGGATGCCTGGCAAAAATATTTTGAAAAATATGGTAATTATTTATTGTTTGGGAATGTTAAGTTAAATCCTAAAGAATGTTTGGATAAAGAAAAAACAAAATTGTTAAACGACAAATACCCAGATTTAATAACTTGTAATAGGTATGGTTTTTTAGATTTAATAGAATTAAAAAAGTCGGATTTATTTTTGTTTAAATTTGATGACAGTCATAATAATCTAGTTCCTACTGGAGATTTAAGTTCTGCTATTTCACAATTAAATAATTATTTACAAATTATCCCTTATGCGTATAAGACAAAAGATTCGCAAGACAAAGGTTTACAATGTGCTAGTGGGATGATACTGATAGGCGATAGAAATCACTTGGTTAAAGATTCTAGTCATTTGAAAAAATATATGGAAAAAAATAATTTAGATAAGGAACAATTATTATTTATGGCACATCAAGAGTTAAGAAAACTTAACTATAGTTATAGTTATATTCAGGTAGTATTATATGATGAATTGATAGATAATTTAGAAAATTTTATAAATAATATAAAATAAAATAAAATAATAATTAAAAATATGGAGGTGGTAGTAAAATGAAAATATGTAGAGATCGTGAAATTACTAATGTAATATCTTCTAAGCGTAGGGAAATAGATCAATATATTAACGATTTATCTGATGAAGATGTAATGTCTGAACAAGATGAAAAAATCATTAACAATATGTATGAATTATATCGAATAGAACCGATTGAAATAGATGAAGAAATATATGAGAATAGAAAAATAAATAAAACAACAATAAAACAATATAACCCTTTTGCTAGTGCATACCCAAGAAATATATATGAGCCGGAATATTATAATATAGACGGAGTTGAAATAACTTGTAGTTTTCCATTTGCAGGAGATGAAATTATTTTTTACTGTAAGGGTAGCACTTTTGGATGTAGTGGCAATCCTGAAATAGAATTGTATGATGGGTATTTTACAATATCCAAGAGTATGACTCTTGAAAGTACAAAAAAGAATGGAAGTAAAGAAGAATTAGAAAATGAAATAAAAAAAACAATAGATGAAATAAAAAAACATGTGGGATGGGTTAATACAGATGTAAAAAAATATAATGAATCAATTAAATCTTATACGCTAAACAAATTAAACAAAAGAAAAGAAAAAGTATCAGATTTTTATAATGCAGCAAAAATTTTTGAAATTCCAATTAAACCAAAAGATAGTAAATTAATAGAAAACATAAAAGTAGAAAGAAAAATTGTGCCTTTGATTAAAAATAATGGTAATAAATCATCTGAATATTCTATTAGTGACCAAGTTTATAATGATATTCTTGATATAATAAAACATCAATGTTCAACGTTCGAAAGAACACCATTAGTTTATACAAAATTACAAGAAGAAGATTTAAGAGATATTCTACTAGCTAATTTAAATTCTTTGTTTAAAGGTCAAGCAAGTGGAGAGTGTTTTCGGAAAAAAGGAAAAACTGATATTTCAATAGAACATGATAATAGGGCTGCATTTATTGCAGAGTGTAAAATATGGGGAGGGAAACAGGTTCTAAGTGATGCGCTAAATCAATTACAAAGTTATACAACTTGGAGGGATATAAAAAATAGTTTAATAATATTTTCAAGAAATAAAGATTTTTTAAAAGTTCTTAAAGAAATCAAAGATAATATTCCTTTAGAAGAAAATTATTTATCTTTTAAAGAACTTGAAACTAATATTTTTGAAGTAAAGTTAAGATCCAAAAATAACGAGGGACAAATAATTAAGATAACAATAATGGCTTTTGATATATCCGTATAAAAAATAACCGAGAAAATTAATTTCCGGTTTTCATTTGTCTAAATTATCAATAACGTCTATTATTTCATCTAAAGTACTAATAAATAAATGTGAATAAGTTTTTAATGTTTCT
>CAYPES010000049.1:0-6461 GCA_964409925.1 uncultured Clostridium sp.
TTGTCTTGCCATAGACACACCTCTTTCCTTGATTTGATATTATATCACATCGTTCGAAATTTCGTGTCTATATATCTATACTAACACCAATATGTTAGTAGAACAATTTAAGGACTTATATCCTGAACGACTAGAAACAATTGAATCTAAACAAAACTATATTTTAAATAATTGGAAAGAAAGACAAACATATATTAAAAATCCATATATAAAATGTTCTATGGAATCTCATATTTCTCATATTCTTGCTGATTTGTTTACTGCTAGACCTAAAGCATATTCTGAAAATGGCTTAAGAAAATTACTAAAGCTTAGATTATTAAAAGTAAATAAAGTTGATATTAGACAATTATATTTAAATCAATTAATTAATCCACCCACTAAAAAACAAGTAAATTTAAACAAAATAAATGCAAATAAAATAATATTTCCAACTGATACAAAAACAAATAAATATTTAAATAATTTTTATGACACAGGACTTGATCCATTTGATTATATCCAAAAAGAAACCAGTTATTTATAAACTGATTTCTAAAAATTTTAACTTTTTACCACAAAACTCTTTACACTAACAAAAAAAAACAGTTCAATATTTGAACCGATAATATTTACAATGAAGCTAACACATGAAATAAAAACCATATTGGATAAAATATAATTTTAAAAATAGTTTTAATAATTGCCCAAAACATTTTAAATGGGAATAATAATAGACTAATCATTTCTCTCCCTTCAACATTTTTTTCAAAATTAATTTTTCTATAAATATATTATACTACAAAAATCCTATTCTTCTTTAAAATTTTCATCTAGTAAACAGATTAATGCCATACAATCCACCGTATCCCAATGTTCTTTAATATATTGTTTAGCAAATAAAAAAACATTGTATAATAAATCTTTTATTTGATTATTTGCGAGCTCTTTTTTTATATATAAATATAATTTTTGGATAAATTATTCAGTCAAATAATCTTTATGAGAAATTATGTACTGTATATATTTTTTATAATGTTCAACTACTTTATCTAAATTATAATCATATTTAGATAAATCTTCCTTGTTTTTTTATAGCTTCATTATATCCAAACATTCTTAATTCAATATGAATATAGTATTCTTTTATTCTTTCATCCATATGTTTACCTTTATCATTTATATAACCTTTATACTTTTTAACTTTATCCTCAAATCTAAAATCAGATACTCTGATATTAACAGACTTTTCTAATAATGATTTATTACCTAATCTTTCAATATTTCTCTTATCATTTAGACCACCTTCTACATCTTGTCTGTTTCTTGCATAAATATGTTCAATTTCAAATGGTTGTTCTAATGATAAATATGCTTGTTGCTTATTTGCTTAATCCCCATGGCATTATTTCCGTAAATAAACCTTGTTTTCTCGTTTTAATTGTAATGTAAACAGTTAAATCTGCACCTTCATACAACCCGCCTTCATAATCTTCTTCAGATAATAATGATCTTAATTCGTTCAAAGGTATTCCATATGAATAAGATGGAGCAAAAGAATAAGATTTTAAAAATCTTAAACCGGTATCATTTAATGTCACTCCCAAAATATTAGCACCAGTTACATTACTATTATTCCATCCAGCATAAACATCAAGTTTAACACTTTCTATAATATCTAAAGCAACATTTGGATATAATCTTATTTTATCTGAATCAACAAAATCGCACCCTGATACTACTAAACTATTTACACCATTATATTTTTGAATATCTAAACAACATAATATTCCAGCTGCACCTTCAAGATATCTTAATGGTTTAGTAACATTTATTTTATATTCTTTTGTAGTTCCATCTTCAGCTTTAACAGTAATTAATATTCTATTTTGACCATCAGTAAAATTATCATTATTTGAAATTGTAAATGTTGCCAATGAATCCTGTGTAAGAGCATTTATAACAAGAGACTTTTCATCATTCTTTAATGTCACATAATATTCAGTATTTGATGAAGAAAAATCAATTTTATAATTATCAATTGTTAAAGATGAAAGCAAAGCATTTGAACTTTTTACAGTTTCATTGTTTTGCTTATTATTCCCATTGTTTGTATGATTTTTACCGTTTCCTTTATCGTTATATACTTTGTCATTGTTATTATTCTTTTCAATAATTACACTTTCATTATATAAATCCGTTACCACATAACCAATTTCATTTAATACTACAGATAATGCATTTGATGGTCTTTTGTTTTCAAGATAATTAACTGTTGGGTTTTCTTTTAAATCTTTTATTATTTCCTGTAATGATTCAGAAGAAATAGATATTCCTATTGAAGCATTTTCAGTGGCATAAGTGTTAATTCCTAACAATTCTGCTTTATCATTTATTAGTGGTCCACCAGAATTACCTGTATTTAATGAAATATCAGATTGTAAAAATCCAATTGTTCCGGCAGATCTTCTTGCCGAAAGCACACCTTTTGATACACTTGCTTCACCAACTAAAGTATATGGATAACCGATGGCATAAACATCATCAGTAATATTTAATGATAGAGTTTCACCATAATACATTGATTTAATAGTTGGATTTTCAACAGCAAGTAAAGCTATATCGGATGTAATATCATTACTAAATAATTGTGCAGCAGAAGTTTTTCCATCAGCATATTCAATAGTGATAGAACCTCTAATATCTACTAAATGACTATTAGTTACTAAATATCCAGACTTATCAAAAAAACCAGTACCAATAATTGATGTATCATCATCAATTTTATTAACAACTTTTACAATATTAGATTTAATTAACTCTGCTGCTTGAGATGAATTACTTACAGTTAATGGGGTTAGTTGTTCAATTGCATTAACTTCAATAGGTTCTTGTATGGTTTTATTGTTATAGTGATTTAATAGAACTGCAGTAACGACAACACCTATTGCCAAGACCAATGTAACTACACAAGTAATAATTATTTTTTTAGTTTTCTTCTTCATATAAACTCTTACTCCTTATCATAGAAAGATTAAATATAATATGCTAATATAATTATATCACACAAATCCCATTTTGTTTCGGCCATTTTCTCATTTGTTTTATCTAAAGTAATACATTTATACCTTTCATATATTTTCAACCTAAGATACACATATTTCACCATTTGCCACCTAAATGTCACCCAGACCAAAATAAAAAGACCATGAGGCCTTATAAACAAACAAAATGAGACGCTCGCGCGTCTCTTCAGGGGGAAATCTAAATACCAGTTCGTAACAATTTAATAATTAGTTAAAGTCTTATAAAATAAGGCTTTTTCATTTTCTTAAATTTACTAAAGTTTATTAAAATAACTTTATTTTTTGCATTTAGTATCTAGATTTGGTATCTAGAAAAATACGTAAAATTTACATTTATTAGTATCACGAACAAATCAAAGTCAAAGGAACATTATATGTATCTATTAAATATGATTGTGTACAACTTAGTAAATACACCATATCTGAAGTAATTGCTTTAGAATCTACTCCTGGTTGAACAATAAATATTTTCATATCTATTTTTTTACCACGTAATAAATTTTTAAACTTATATATAGTTTCCAAATCGCCCAGTTCAATTCTTGAATAATTATTTTCTTGAGCTAAATTCTCTCTATGTAACATATGATCAATTATTGTATCTATATTTGCTCTCCATTTAATAGATTTTTGACATTGTCCACATACTTCATATAAATCATTTATTCTTTTTCCTGGAGTATTTTTACCACTAAATTTGCAATGATATAATTCAATATAAACACATTTTTCTTCATCTCTTAAAGTTACTATATCTGCAATTTCGCCAGAGCCATCATCGTCAAAAATAACTTGATATTTACTGCTTGATTTTAATTTGTTAATTATATGATATTGGATAGAATTTTTAATTTTATTCTTCGTTTGCGATTCAACTGAAATATCAATATTTTCCCAATTTTCCTTAACTATTCTATCTTTATGAAAATAGTTAGAAAGATCTTTATTAATCTCTACGTAAAGATTGCCTTCGAGCGACGATTGATTATCAAAGAAAATTCTTGGTGGATTTTCGTTAAAATAATTGCTTATATTTCCCATACTATTATTATTTTTAAACAATTCTACTTTTTTACCAGAAAGATTTATAAATTTATAACCTTTATCAGTAATTTCCAACTGAAATTGCAAATTATTTATTAAAAAGGATATATTTTTATCCAATAATTCTGCATCTGCTATTTTTAAATCTATCTCATCTAGATTATATTCATTTACACCACATTTAATCCAATATTTATTATAATCTTCAATTGCTAACTCATCAGGCCAATCTATAGAAATTGGTACACGAGTAGGTCTTTTATTAATAACTCTTGGAACTAAGGCTGAATTTAAAATATCTTGCGTATTGATTGAATTATCCAATAATTTATCTAGTATATTATCACACCAATTTTTCCAATAATCCACTGTTTCTACCCATTTAGACCATATTGTTCCTTTATATGAGCAACCAATTGAAACTTTACCATTACCATTATATCCAGTACCAAATATGTTAGACTTTATAGATGTTCCAGCAGCTGAATCACTTATACCTGATGCAATATCAATACCTGCATACATTTTATATCTAATTGGTCCATTAATAGCAGTTCTTAAACCTACCGAAGCCATCATTAATCTATTAATTCCTGATAGAGCTCTGAATACTACATCGCCATTAATTTTATTTGTTGTATTAAAAATTTTATCTGCAATCATATTTGAAATCATTTTATTAGATGAATTTATAAATACTGTATTCTTTTCTTTATTCCAATAAACAACATGTAGATCCAATATTTTATTAGTTATAATTTTATTTGATGTCCATGAAATCGGGGATTCAATTGCTTCGATAATGACAAACGTATTGTTTTCCTCATTTATAGAAATTACAGACAATTCTTCATTAAATATCTTTTTCCAATTGTCTATTTGCCATTCTTTTATATCAGTTCTATATGCGACCATACTTACTTTTGGAACTAACTGCTTTACTGAAATATCTCGCAATTGTTCTATGTCAAAACCACTCATAAATTCTTGAAAAGATATCTCTTTGCCTATTGCAGTTTTTGATAAGTCACTAATTATATAATCCCAGTTAGAATCTAATGAATACAATTGCTTTATTTCTTCATTAACTTCTTCAATCATAATATTAGCTACTAATGATGCATTCCCTATTTTTCTATTACTTACCCTAGCAAAACGTCCTATAAATTGAAGGGTAATTGGCAAACTTTTATATTTATCGTGAATAGCAGCAATTTTTAAATTTGGTAAATCTATTCCTTCTCCGAACATGTCTACGCATACAACTATTCTTGATTCTAAACTTCTTAATTTTGACAAATTATCTTTATTCGCACTTTTTGTTTGATCACTCGTTATTAATACTGGATTGTAATCGTTATAATACTTTTTATATATTTTTTCGTATAAATCTGATGCTCTTTTCTTTGATCCTGCTCTTACTAATAATACATGATCATAACCATTTTCAATATCATTTTTCAAAATTGAAATTGATTTTTTAGCAACTGCGATATCTGATTTTGAAATATCATATTCAACCACAGGGTTAAAATTTATTTTCGTAAAATAACCTTCTCTTTGTGCATTACTTAATGGATAATTATAAATAATTTTACCATCTATTTTTTTGTTGTCATTTCTAAAAGGAGTGGCAGTAAATTGTATTATTTTCAAATCTTTAAGCTTAGATTTTACATCATTCCATGTTCTAGCAGCAATATGATGAGCTTCATCAATTATTACAGCATTACATGTTTTTTTAAGAATACTCATTTGCTCATCATTAAGCCTAGATATAATTCCTATTGTTGAGACAATAATATTAACATTTTGTGTAATATTTTCAAATACTATCTTATCGCTTGGTGTTTTTTTTAATAAGCATACATTTGGCAATAAAGCTTTTTCACTTAATATTTTAAATTGTGAAATCAAGCCTAAAGTTTTACATTTATTATATGTTTGATCTCTGAGTAAAACACTTGGCAATATAATTAATACCTGTTCTATTTTTTCACTTACTATATATGATAGCATAGTTTCAGTTTTGCCTGTTCCAGTTGGCATTACAATAGTTGCTTCATTGTTTGAAATAGTAAAGTGAGACTTTAAAGCATATAGTGCGCCTAATTGTGGTTTTCTTAATTTTTCTTCTAATAATTCATAATTTAAATTATTCTTCCATGACTTGATTATATCTTTTTTTGAAAATTCATTACCTTCATAATCACACTGATAATTTATTAAATTTTCTTCAATACGACATTCCATTTCTTCACTTCCTTACTACAAAAAAACGCCAATACAAAAACTTATAAATTATAAGCCTGTACTAGCGCTTCCTTTTTATATATCAATTATATAACAAGT
>CAYPES010000050.1:0-6457 GCA_964409925.1 uncultured Clostridium sp.
GGTACTAAATTCACAATAAAAGATAAAGGTTTTATCCATATAAATTCCGGATATAGAGGAAATCTAATATTTACAGTACAAGTACAAGTTCCAAAAAGACTATCAAAAGAGCAAAGAGACTTGTTAGTTGAACTTGCAAAAACAATGAATGAACAACCTCCAGTAAAAAAGAGAGGAATATTTGGATAAAACATAAAAAGTGGAGAATATGATATTCTAAGATTTATTTCTTAGAATATCTTTTTTCTTATGAGCAAATAGCAAAAGCTGCAGAAATGAAAGTTGAAGAAGTTAAGAAAGTTGCAGATAAAATATAATAACAAAAATAAACACGGGAAATTTTATAGTACTACAAGATTACTATCTTGCAGTACTTTTTATTTTTTGCTATAATAGTAATTGTTAAAATATAGGAACGGAGAGAAATATGTCCAAATTTTTTGTTAAACAAAATCAAATAGAGAACAATTTTATAAAAGTAATAGGAGAAGATGTAAATCATATAACCAATGTGCTGAGAATGAGAAAAAATGATGAAATACAATTGTGCAATCAAGATACTGGAGAGAATTATCTTGCGACAATAACAAATATTTTTAAAGATTGCGTTGAATGTGAAATAAAGGAAAAAATAGAAAAAACTACAGAATCAAATGTACATATAACATTATTTCAAGGAATACCAAAATTCGAAAAAATGGAACTTATTATACAAAAGTGTACAGAGATTGGAGTAAAAAATATTGTGCCTGTTATGATGGAAAGAACAGTTGTAAAATTGGATGACAAGGTAGCAACCAAAAAATTAGAAAGATGGCAGAAAATAGCTGAAATAGCATCAAAGCAATCTATGAGAGATTGTATACCTAATGTGGAGAATATAATAAAAATAAAAGAAATCGATACATCAAAATTTGATATAGTTCTAGTCGCATATGAAAATGAAGAACATACTATGTTAAAAACAGAATTAAACAAATTAAAAATTACAGGAAGAGAATACAACATTGCCATAGTAGTTGGCCCAGAAGGAGGAATATCCGGCAAAGAAATAAATATCTTAAAAGAAAAGAATGCAGTATTTGTATCACTTGGAAAGAGAATTTTAAGAACAGAAACTGCTGGGCTAGTAATGTTAGGAAACATTATTTACGAATTAGAGGAATAATAGACCCTAAGCCTTGAAAATATTATATAAGATTTGTTATAATCTGTATTAGGAGGAAAATAAGAATGGCAGATAAAAAAGAAAAAAATGCAGAAAAAATAAAAGAAGAACCTAAAAAAGTAACGCGTAAAAAAGATGGGGCTACCAAAAATAATAATAAGGCTGAAGAAAAAGATATACAAGCCAAAATAGAAGATAAAAACCAAGAAATTAAAACTGAAAAACCTAAATCGGAAGTAAAGCCAAAAACAGCTAGAAGTACAACTAGGAAAAGTACTACTAACACAACACCTAAGAAAAAAACATCTACCAAATCTTCAACCTCGAAAACAGATAATAGCACAAGCAAAGAAACTAAAACAATGAATGATGTCGTGATGCCTGCTACAACGGAAAAAACTACTACGACAAAGAGTGCTACTAAAAAAACTAATGCTAAATCTAGAACCACTAAAACTAATAAGTCTACAACTAGTAAAAATAATAGCAAGAGTAAGACAGCAAATAGTAAAAACAATGGCAAAAGTAAAACTACTAAAACACTAGATGTAAGAGATACAAAAAAAATAGAAAAATCAAATCAAACTAAAAAAGCAAAAAAATCGGACGAAAGAATAAAACAAATAATAGCTGAACAGTTACAAAATGTTGAAAAGATTGAAGAAATAAAAAAAATTCCTATTAAAGAGAAGGAAAAGAAGAACACTCAAATAGATGAGAAAACAATATCACAGCAGATTGAAAAAGCTAATAAAATGCCTAAAGAGGCAAAAAGAGGAATCTATAAAAATATGTTTACAAATATTCTTTTAGGAATATTTATAACGCTATATTTTGTGGTTTTAGGTTTGGGATTCATAAATGTTGAAAGTGTGGCATATATAACAGACCTAAAAGTTTTTAGCATTGCAATATTAGCTGTTACAATCATATTATTTGAATATTCTTATAACAAGGATAGTGGAAAATTTGCACTTATAGGAATAGAAATGCTATGTGTGGCTATTACTACGTTAGTTTTGCTGTACATTTATATTTTATATAAAGACAAATATTTACTAATAGAATGCATTGCTTCATGTATTACAGTAATATACTATTTGATAAAGTCTATATCAATACACATAAGAGATAAAGCAAATTGGAAGAAAACTGTAAGTGATGTGAAAGAGATTATTTCAGAAGAATAGTGAAGGGATGATTATAGAAATGAAAAGCATGACAGGCTTTGGCAGAGCTAATTATGAAAAAGATGGAAGAAACTATGTAATAGATATAAAAACTGTAAACAACAAATATAGTGATATAAGTATAAAAATATCGAGAAGAATAAGCTTTATAGAAGAAATAGCTAGAAAACAAATTGCGGGTAAAATTACAAGAGGAAAAGTAGATGTAACAATAAATTTTCTTGATTGTAGCACTAAAGCTAAAAATATTGTATTAAATAAAGAAATTGCACGAGAATATATTAAGCAATTAAGAGAAATAGCTGACGAAAATGAATTATCTGAGAACATCAATGTTGTTGAAATAGCAAAATTGCCAGATATATTAAATTCAATGGATTTGGACAATGAAGAAGAAATTACCAATGAGGCTTTGCAATGTTTAGATATGGCATTAGAAAATTTAATTGAGATGAGAACAAAAGAAGGAGAAAACATAAAACAGGATTTTTTAACAAGGATATCAAGAGTAGAAAATTTAGTAAATCAAATTTCAGCAGAATCAAATGGACTTATTGAAGAATATGTAATAAAACTAGAAAAAAGAGTAAAAGAAATATTGAAAACTGATGTGGTAGATGAAAATAGAATAGCTCAAGAAGCGGTAATATATGCTGACAAGACATCTATAGAAGAAGAGATAACTAGACTAAAAAGCCATATAGAACAACTTAATGACTTAATAAATAATACACAAACACCAATAGGTAAAAAATTAGATTTTATAATACAAGAAATGAATAGAGAAACAAACACAATTGGATCAAAATCAGGTAGTAACAATATAACAAAACTAGTAATAGACCTAAAGGTAGAACTAGAAAATATAAGAGAACAAATTCAGAATATAGAGTAAAAATAATTTGACATAATGGACATTCTTACCATTTTGTGATATAATGTTCTAAATTTAGAAAGAAGGTAATTGTATTATGATGATAAAACCAAGCGTTGCTGAATTACTAGAGAAAGTAGATAATAGATATATGCTAGTAATTGCAACTTCAAAAAGAGCAAGACAAATTGCACAAGGAGCTGACGTTCTAGTAAAAACTGACGATGTTGCTCCAGATTCTATAGCAGCAGATGAAATTGATGCTGGAAAAGTAACTGTAGTAGACTAAAACTATAAAGGAGACAAATATGAAAAAGCATATTATATCTTTAGGCGGAGAACTAGCGAGTGGAAAAGGAACAGTTTCTAAAATTCTAATGGAAAAGCTAAATTTTGGAATTTATAGAAACGGTGACTACTTTAGAAAGCTTGCAAAAGATATGGGAATGGATGTAACAACATTTAATGAATATGTTATGAACCATGTTGAAATCGATAAGCAAATAGAAAACAGTGCATCAGAATATGCTAAAACACATGATAATTTTATTATCGATGCTAGACTAGGATGGTATGCTGTGCCGGAATCTTTTAAAGTGTACTTAAAGGTTGATATTGATGTTGCTGCAAAAAGAGCTTTCTTTGATGAACTACGTAAAGGTACAGAAAAATTTGCTACAATAGAAGAACAAAAAGCAGATATGCAAAAAAGGTATAAAATAGAGAATGAAAGATATTGGAATGTATATGGAGTTAGAAAAGAAGACGAATCAAATTATGACATTGTAATAGATACTACAAAGTTAACTCCAGAACAAGTGGCAGACAAAATTAAGCAAGAATACGAAAAGTGGATAGAAGAATAAATATATCTAATTAAATATTATGTTTGAGCTTGCAAGCATGTTTTTATAAAATTCAACATGAAAATCCTCGGTCGGAGATTAACTCCTCGAAAACGGATTTTCAGTTTCATTTTCTAAAAAAATACTTTGCAAGCTCTATATTACTATTTTTTAAGATTTTAAACATAAAACCATTATCTTGTAACTTACAATGAGCTAATATTAGCTTTTTTTCTTGCTTTTTGGTTGTTTTTGAAATATAATTCTATCAATAAAAATGATATAGAGATTAATTAAATTAGCGTTACAATTCACAGTTTTAATTTCATACATGCCGAGATAATTAATATCTTGTTTGAGCTTGCAAGTATGTTTTTATCAAATTCAACTTAGCCAATAAAGGAGCACAGATTTAAGGTGATTGCAGAGATAATAATTAATAGCAATGTTAAAAATTTGAATAGAACATTTGATTATATAATTCCAGTAGAATTTGAAGAAAAAATTGCTATTGGAAGCAGAACTTTAGTACCTTTTGGAAATAAAAAAGAACTAGAAGAAGGTTTTGTTGTAGGAATAAAAGAAACTTCTGAATATATGTCTAAATTAAAAGAAATAGCAAAAGTAGAAGAAAAGGTATATTTAAGTAAAGAAAAAATAGAGTTAGCAAAGTGGATGGCTCATAAATATTTTTGCAACATTTCAGATTGTATAAAATTAATGCTACCGCCGGGAACTACTACAAAGGTATTATCAAATAGAATAAATGACAAAATGCAGAACTTTGTATATTTAACAAAAGACTTGGATGAAATAGAACAAGATATAGAAAGTAAAAAAATAAAATCGGATAAACAAATAAGAGCATTAAAATTTCTAATGGAGAATTCAAATAACGAAATTCTAAGTACGGATTTACAAATGTTTGCAGATGTTACAAATGCAGTTTTAAAGACATTAGAGAAAAATGGATATATAGAAATTCTTGAAAAAGAAGTGGAAAGAAATCCTTTTATCCATAAGGTAGTTCAACAAAGGAAGAATCTAACGCTAACAGAAGAACAGAAAGAAGCATTCGAAAAAATTAATGCTTCACTACAATTTGATGAATATGAGGAATTTCTATTATTTGGAGTTACAGGATCTGGCAAAACAGAGATATATATACAGTTGATAGAAGAGGCTCTAAAACTTGGAAAAGATAGTATAATGCTGGTACCTGAAATATCACTTACTCCCCAGACTGTTGATAGATTTTTAAGTCGATTTGGAGAAGAAAAAATTGCAGTATTGCATAGCAAACTATCAGTTGGCGAAAGATATGATCAATGGAAAAAAATAGAACGTGGAGATGCAAAAATAGTAATAGGGGCAAGGTCTGCAATATTTGCACCAGTACAGAATTTAGGACTAATAATAATAGATGAAGAACATGATGAGTCATATAAATCTGAAATGAGCCCAAGGTATAATGCAAAAGAGCTTGCTAACTATTTGGGAGAAAAAAATAATGTTCCGGTAGTTCTGGGAAGTGCTACCCCTGATATGGGGACATATTATAAGGCAATAAATGAAAAAACTGAATTAATCGAGCTAACCAAAAGAGCCAACAACGCTAGCTTGCCAGAGGTGGAGATAGTAGATTTAAGAAACGAACTTGCAACAGGCAACAAAACAATGATTAGCGAAAAATTACATGAAGCAATAGAAGAAAACTTGAAAAATAAAAGACAAACAATACTATTTTTAAATAGAAGAGGATTTTCTACATTTATCATGTGTAGAGATTGTGGATACACCGCAAAATGCAAGAATTGTGATATAACTCTTACATATCATTTAAAAGAAAATAAATTAAAATGCCATTATTGTGGCTATGAAACAAATGCGTTAACAGTATGCCCAGAATGTGGAAGTAAAAATATCAGATATTTTGGAACAGGAACACAAAAATTAGAAGAACAAGTGAAAAGTTTATTCCCACAAGCATCAACAATAAGAATGGATATAGACACAGTAACGAAGAAAAACTCGCATGAAGACATATTAAACAGCTTTAAAAATGATGGAATAGATATTTTAATAGGAACTCAAATGGTGGTAAAAGGACACGACTTTCCAAATGTAACATTAGTTGGAGTAATTGCAGCAGATAGTAGCCTAAACATAGATGATTATAGAGCCCATGAAAGAACATTTCAAACATTAACACAAGTAGCAGGTAGAGCAGGAAGAGGAAAAGACAAAGGAAAAGTAATTATCCAAACATACAATCCAGACACTTTTTGCATTCAATATGCTCAAAAACAAGATTACAAATTATTCTATGACACAGAAATACACCTTAGAAAACAGTTGAGATATCCACCTTTTTGTGATA
>CAYPES010000051.1:0-6400 GCA_964409925.1 uncultured Clostridium sp.
CTTGCCATACTATTAACTATACTTGGACAAAAATTAAATGTAGATATATATTTAGCTGCGATTATAGTATTTGTAGGAAGAATGTTTACAAACCTAGCTATAATTCGTAGATATTATATTGATATAGTGGTAAAGAAAATCGAAGATAAAAAGAAACAAAATAGAAATTTAAGTAATGAAAAAAATGAATAAAGTTTTAATGAAAATTTGTTACAAAAATATTACAAAATTGTGACAAAACTATTGACTTTTTTTGTGAAATATAATAAAGTTAGAAGCAATAAAAAAGCAGTAAAATTGGAGGAGTTAATTTTGGCAATCGGAGATATAATAGTAGGTATAGATATAGGTTCCTCAAAGGTTAGCTTAGTTGTAGGAGAAGTAAATAATTTTAATCAAGTAGAGCTTGTCTATACGGTGGAACATAAGTGTAAAGGGATTAAAAAAACAAAAATAATAGATGAAGATGAGATAGCAAATGCCATAATAAAGTCAATACAAGACGCGGAAAAAGAAGCAGAAATCAAAATTAATTCAGCATATTTAACAATAGCAGGAAAATATGTGACTATAGTACAAAATAGTATAACAAAAACAATAAAAGACAAATACTCAGGTGTCTCTGTAAGAGATGTATCTTCTGCATTGCTACAAGTTAAAGATATAGATGTGCCAGAAGGCAAAAACATAATTGATATAGTAACAGATAAATTTATATTAGATGATGGAAGAGTTGTTGATGATCCAGTTGGAAATTTAGTATCATCTTTTACAATTAATGCTCAAGTTGTTTTGGCAGATAGGGAATATATAAGGCAACTATCTAATATATGCAAAAAAGCAGATATAGACATAGATGGAATTATACCAATCACATTAGCAGAAAGAAACTTAATATTAGATACGAATGAATTAAATGACAATGTTATGATAATAGATATAGGAGCAGGAAACACTGAAATAGGAATATTTGAGGGAATAGCTTTTCAGTATACCAATACAATACCATTAGGTGGTGATAATATTACAAAAGATATTCAAATGGTTTTAAATATTTCTGATGAGGAAGCCGAAAAGCTAAAAAGACAATATGGTTTAGCAATGAGATCATACATAGATAACGACAATGAGATTGTATTAAATACAGTGGAAGATTCTAAAAACAAAGTTATAAAAAGTTCTGAACTAATAGAGATAATAGAAGCAAGAATAGAGGAAATTTTTACATTAATAAATAAGGATATAACTAATCAAGGAATAAAACCTAGAATAAACAATGTAATCCTTACAGGACAAGGAATAACTAATATAAGTAAAAGCGACGTGGCTGGAAAAGTAATATTAAATATACCTGTTAAATTTGCTACAGGAAGATTAATTAGTACAGTAAGACCAGAATATAGAACAGCATATGCTTTGGTAAGATACATTGCGGCAAGACCTTTTGCAAAAAGTGTATCAAGTAGCATAGATTCAAACTCAAATGAAAGCTTTTTCATGAAAATTATGGATAGGATAAAAGAATTTTTTTACTCATAAATAAAAAGACTAAAACAATACAAAAGATGCAATAAAGGTATAGAAGAAAGAAGAATAGAAATAGGGAGGAATAAACTTTATGATGATGGATAGTAGCGTGGACGAAAACACAATGGCAGATGGAACAGCAACAATTAAAGTAATTGGAGTTGGAGGTGCTGGAACAAACGCGGTAAACAGAATGGTTGATTCTGGAATAAAAGGAGTAGAATTTATAGCAGTAAATACAGATAGACAAGCTTTACTTCTATCAAAGGCTGCATCAAAAATTCAAATTGGAGAGAAGATAACAAGAGGATTAGGAGCTGGAGCAAATCCTGATATAGGAGCTCAAGCAGCAGAAGAGAGCAAAGCAGAAATAACAGAAGCTTTAAGAGGAGCAGATATGGTATTCGTTACAGCTGGTATGGGTGGAGGAACAGGAACTGGAGCTGCACCAATAGTTGCTTCTTGTGCTAAAGAAATGGGAATTCTAACAATAGGAGTTGTAACAAAACCATTTACATTTGAAGGTAAAAAAAGATTGACTCAAGCTGAAAGAGGAATTGAAAGTTTAAAAGGAAAAGTTGATACTTTAGTTGTTATACCAAATGACAAACTATTACAAATAATAGATAGAAAAACATCAATAGTAGAAGCTTTCAAAATGGCAGATGATGTTTTAAGACAAGGTGTACAAGGTATATCAGATTTAATTGCTATACCAGGACTTGTAAACCTAGACTTTGCGGATGTTAAAACTATAATGCTAAATACAGGAATGGCTCATATGGGAATTGGTAGAGCATCTGGCGAAAATAGGGCAGAAGATGCTGCAAAACAAGCTATCCAAAGTCCATTATTAGAAACTTCAATAGAAGGCGCTAGAGGAGTAATTATTAACATTACAGGTGGAAGCAATTTAGGACTACATGAAGTAAACACAGCAGCTGAGCTTGTACAAAGAAGCGTTGATCCAGAAGCAAATATCATCTTTGGAGCTGTTATAGATGAAAGCTTAGATGAGGATATAGTAATAACAGTTATTGCTACAGGATTTGAAAAAGAAGAAGATAAAGTTCCCAATATAGGAGATATAACAAGCAAGAGCTGGTCACCTAAAGCATCTACAATTTCGTCTGACACATCAAATCCATCTGGAGACTTAGATATTCCAACTTTTTTAAGAAAAAATAAAGGAAAATAAGCATAGCACGACATTTTAGTTTAGTATTTTTAAAATACAATTCACAGTGTACATTTTTGGATATAGCAGAAATAATTTATACTTTATAAAGTTTCACAAGCTCATATCGAGCGCACGTAGATTATGTGACAACACGATATTTCGGCTCATTTTATAAAATATAAATTATTTCTGCATATAAATTAACAAAAGCTGTGAATTGTAACAAAATATTATTTACTAATGTGGATATTAATTAAAATGATATAATAAAAATAATATAATTTGTATTAAAAAAAATCTAAATAGAATATAGAAAGAGAAATAATCTGTTTTTGTAGATTATTTCTTTTTTTCGCACACAAGATATGACAGATTTCTAAATATACAAGTTATATAATATAACAACCAAACGGTAGTAAATGGAAAAATATGAAAGGTGATAGAAATTGACTATTTACTTGGATATCATTTTTGTAGAAAATGTTTTAATGAACTATATTATACTATTTGCCACTCTAGTTGTTATAAAAGTAAAAAATAAAAGACAGCAAATAAAACTATTTCTATCAAGCATCATAGGAAGTACTTATGCATTAATAGTGTATTTGGGAATATTACCAATTTATTCGAATTTAGTAGCTAAAATTATACTATCAGTGGTGATGATATATGTAGCTTTTAGACCGTTAAATATGAAACAATTATTAAAGCAATTATTAATATTTTATTTGGTATCGTTTGTTTTTGGCGGGTGTACTTTTGCTTTAATTTATTTTATAAAGCCAGAAAATGTAAAAATACATAATGGAGTATTTGTTGGAACGTATCCAATAAAAGTAGCTCTTCTTGCAGGAGTGGTTGCATTCATAATTACGGAAATTGCGTTTAAAATAAATAGAAATAAATTAAACAGACATAATACTTTCTTCTGTATAAAAATTTACGATGGAGAAAAAATGTTAAAAGTAAATGCTCTATTAGATTCAGGAAATATGTTAAAGGAGCCAATAAGCGGCATGCCAGTAATCATTATTGAGAAGGAAACACTAAGTAAACTAATACCGGAAGAAATTTTGAATTATATAGAAGATATAATTGGAGGTGATGAAAAAGAAGACAAAGATGGAATACAACAATATTTATCAAAAATCAGAATGGTGCCATTTATGTCCATAGGAAAAGATAATGGAATGCTAGTTGGAATAAGAGTAGATAAGGTTAAAATAGAAACAGAAGATATTAATATTGAAAAAGAAAACGTTATAGTAGGAATATATAATAATAAATTAACAAAGGACAATAAATACAATGCACTAATAGGACTTAATTTTTTGGAGGGGGAAGATGAACATGAACTTGCTACAAATATTAAAAAATAGTGCTAATATATTATATGTTAAGTACATAAAAAATGATGAAGTCGAAACATTACCGATATTCTATATAGGAGGAAGCCAAACATTACCACCGCCACTTACACCAGAAGAAGAGGAGGATGCTATAAGAAAATTATCGCAAGGTGACGAAAAAATACGACAACTATTAGTAGAACGCAATCTAAGATTAGTAGTATATATAGCAAAAAAATTTGAAAATACAGGAACTCGGAATTGAGGATTTAATATCAATTGGAACAATTGGATTAATGAAGGCAATTAACACATATGATACAAGCAAAAATATAAAACTTGCAACGTATGCATCAAGATGCATAGAAAATGAAATATTAATGTATTTAAGAAGAACAAATAAAATAAAAGGAGAAATATCAATAGACGAACCATTAAACCAAGATGGAGATGGAAATGAATTACTTTTGTCGGATATATTAGGAACAGATACGGATTCTATATCAAGAGAACTAGAAGACGAGGTAGATAAAAAACTACTAAAGGCAGCAATAACAAAACTAAATGCAAGAGAAAAAAATATTATGGAACTAAGATTTGGATTTATAACAGGCAACGAAAAAACTCAAAAGGAAGTAGCTGATATGTTAGGAATATCGCAAAGCTACATATCAAGATTGGAAAAAAAGATAATAAGTAAAATGAGAAAAGATATATTAAGCAAAACTGGATAAAGTATAAAATTATCTTCTTTGGAAATAATAATATTAAATTATTTCCAAAGGAGGTTTTATTTTGATAAACAAGGTAGAAATCTGTGGAGTAAATACTGCAAAATTACCTGTATTATCAAATGAAGAAAAAAATGAACTATTAAAAAAAATAAAAGAAGGAAATCAGGAAGCAAGAGAAAAATTTGTAAATGGAAACCTAAAATTAGTACTAAGTGTTATAAAAAGATTTTACGGCAGAGGAGAAAACTTAGATGACTTATTCCAAGTTGGGTGCGTCGGACTAATAAAGGCGATGGACAACTTTGATCTGGAGCAGAATGTACAATTTAGCACCTATGCTGTACCGATGATTATACGGAGAAATAAAAAGATATTTAAGAGACAATAATATGGTAAGAGTTAGCAGATCTGTTAGAGATTTGGCATATAAAGTGTTAGCAATAAAAGAAAAAACACTAAAAGAACAACAAAGAGAACTAACTGTGGAGGAAATAGCAAAAGAGCTTGGAGTAGACAAAGAAGAGATAGCATTTTGCTTAGATGCGATACAGGAGCCAGTTTCGTTACAAGAACCTGTATATGGTGAGGATACAGATAATATTTATGTAGAAGATCAAATAAGAGATAAAAAGAATAGCGATGAAAATTGGGCTGAAGATATAACTATTTCAGAAGCAATGAAAAAACTAAAAGATAAAGAGAGAAATATAATAAATAAAAGATTCTTTGAGGGAAGAACTCAAATGGAAGTGGCTGAAGAAATAGGAATATCACAAGCGCAGGTATCTAGACTAGAAAAAAGTGCAATAAATCACATTAAAAGGATATATAAATAATGATTTTTTAATCATTATTTTTTTGGGGGCAGAATATAATAAAATAACGGAGGTATTTATGGAAGGAAAAGGATTAGACTTCAAACATAAAGAAGTTATAAATGTAAATACGGGCAAAAGATTGGGATTTGTTCAAGATGTTTGTGCAAATCTAGAAACTGGAGCAATTACTTCAATAATAGTTCCGGGAGAAAACAAATTCACAAGTATGTTTTCAAATAAAAATGACATAGTTATACCTTGGGAAAAAATACGTTGTATTGGAGATGATATTATACTTGTGGATATATAACTGATGTGCAAGATTGTATCGAGCACACGTGGCTCATGTAACGACACTATATTTCGGTTAGTTTTATAATATTTTAATTTACTAAGATATTGATATTTTTTATTATATTTTTTTACTGCCCCTTCTTAAGAAAATGTAATTCGTTCCTCATAACATTTTCTAAAGTGGTCCCCACGATACGTTACAAAATATAATTAAAAATACCAATATCTTAGTAAATTATTTTAAGAGAGTTATTCTAAATTTTATACTGTGAATTGTAACTACGAGTCACAAAAAATTCCGGAACAAAAAAATTTAAAAAATGACAAAAAAAGTATTGACTTTAGACATTACTTATGGTATTATAAGAATGTACCAAGTAACAAGCGAAAATAATATATATTTTTAATATATAAATTAGTAAAAAGAGATGGCAATTTCAAATAAAACAATCAAATTACTAGTTTATTATTTTGCTCTAAAAAAGAGATAAAAAAATA
>CAYPES010000052.1:0-1861 GCA_964409925.1 uncultured Clostridium sp.
TAGAACCACTTTCCTCTCACATTTACTATTTTAATTATAAGTTAGTCCTATTTCAAAGTCAATTTAATTCGTAAGACAAATTATTTTCATTTTCTACATTTATTGCGAATAATATTATCAATTTAAATAATGTTTATTTTATAAAAATCAAGCAAGCCCCGTTTTTGAGGACTCGCTTGCGATGTCTGAGCGAGGGGCGCAGTATTGCATTTTTATAAAATAAACATTTACTAGTGATGTCTTCTATCTATTACATATGTACTTCCTGGGATTGTTTTTGATAAATGTTTTACTTGTGCCCCAGCTTCCCCTATCTCTAGGGTATTATGGAATCTTTCAGAATCTACTTCTACTGCTCCAACAGATATAGTTATTAATGGAAACTCTTCTATAATTCCTTTTCTATTTGGTACCTCTAGGTATCCTTTTGCAACATCTTCATCTGAAAAGTACTTTTTTATATTTTTGTCAAATTCAAGTATTATATTTTGGCATATTTTTTCATAGTCTTTATCCTCTACTATAGCTATAAAGTCATCTCCACCAATATGTCCTACAAAATTGTTATCTTCTTCTTTTAAATGCACATTTTTTGTAATAGTTCTAGCTGTAAATTTAATTATTTCATCACCATTTGAGAATCCATAAACATCGTTATATGCCTTAAAATTATCCAAATCAAAATATAGCATTACAAAGAATTCTTTTTTTATCAATCTTTTCTTCATTTCAGCCTGTATTTGAACATTTCCCGGTAAATTAGTTAGTGGGCTTACCTTTCTATTTATATATAATAGATTTGTTATATTTGTAATTGTGTAGTATAAATATTCAAAGTCTATCGGATTTTTTATAAAATATGTGGCTGCTGCTTTTAATATTTCTACTTTATGTTCTCTTGTTACATCTGAAGTTATTACTATAATTGGTGTTATTGAATTATCCTCATCATTTCTTATTCTGTGGCAAATTTCTGTTGCGCTTTCGGAAATTGTATCTTCATTTATTATTATTAATGCTGGAATATCTTTTAGTGCTAAATCAACATTTTCTGTTTTTATCTGTTTAAATTTAAAGCTTTTATCCTGCCTAAATATTTCATTTAATTTTTTCTTCAAGCTCTCATCGTCATCAATTAGATAAACTGTTTGCATAGATTTTCCTCCTAGGTTTATTGGTACATAAAGCTGTAGGTGAACTTTATCACCTATGTCTCTTAATAATTATAAATACCGTCAAACTCTCCAACTTGTTCGTTTATATTATATGCATGAACTAATATTCTTGTTTCTCCAGGTTCTACTTTTTGTTTCCATTCGAATGTTTTGCTATTTAAAGACGTATTTGGATCTGTTTTATATTCTTGCTCATTTATAAAGTATGAAACCATTATTAGTCCATCATCATCATATGCTTTTATAATTAGATATGACGGATCATCAGGATCTGGAATAACTTCAATCGTTGGCTTTTTCGTTTTTGTTCCTTTAACTTTTTGGTTCGCTGTTGCCACATTTTGAGCTTTATCTACGGCTTCTACTGTTATAGTGCTCTCTCCTTGCTCCACTTTGACGTTTTCTTCTATAGTAGTTTGCCCTTCTTGCTGTGCTTTTACAGTTACTTCCTGAGCATCTCCATATTTATATGTCATATAGTCTATAGCAGTATCATCTGTTGCTATGATTTTTATACTAGAATTAACAACTTCAAATTTTATAGTAGGTTCAGTAATATCTACTTCATCTTGTTTTAAATTCTTAACGTAACTTCTATTTTTTCCATTAGAGTCAATCACAGATATATTTAATCTATTTTCCCCTGAAGGAATTAAAATTGATTGTTCTATTAAAGAGTTGCCTCT
>CAYPES010000052.1:1871-6365 GCA_964409925.1 uncultured Clostridium sp.
CAAGCATAATAAATTGTTCTTATTCCAGTTACGCAACTAATAGAAATTTTCGCAGTATTACCACTTTTTAATACTTCTACTATTGGAAGCTTCGTGTTTCTAGCTGTTTCTGCATTTTGTATAATTGCATATACCCCATCGCCAGATAATGCTATTCCAAATATCATTATCAAAACAGCAAAAACCTTAATTATACTAGATATATCATTAGGATCTTTATAGTCATAATTTTTTGGTACTTTATGGCCTTTGTTTTTAGCATTATTGCTTTCTGTCATAAGAATTTGATTCATTTGCCTTTTCCTTCCTTATATAAACACTATTTTACAATTAAAATTATAACATACTCATTTTTTAATGTAAATATTATTTCTAAATTTTAAAAATGGTATTCATTAAATAGAATACCATTTTTTATTTATCTTATAACACAAATTTTTTAATTAGAGCTATTCCTGATGCAAGTATTGCTAATGCCGCCATTGTTATTGTTCCGTATACTACTATTTGACCTGTTTGTACAGATAATAATACTGGTGCATCATCAATATCATCTTCTCCATGTTTGTTGTTGTCTGGAGTTGAATCTATATCTGGACTATTAAAATCGTTATAATCTTTGCTAATTTCTGCCCAGTTATCCATTACTCCAAAATTCTCACTATCATTTATCCAAGTTAGTATTACCTCAACCTCAGTTGTATCTCCTGGTGCTAACAATATATCTTTTGTCTGGTCTGTTGTTATTGTTTTCTCGTCTATTTGTGTCCATAATGGGTTATCTTCTGCTACAAATTTTAATCCTTCTGGGATATAGTCTTTCAATTCTTTTGCATACCCTGCTATAGTTCCTTCATTTTTTACTCTTATTTTGTATCTAAATTTTACTGTTACTTTGTTTATTTTGCTCTTCTTTAAGTCTACTTTTACTACATCCTCTGGATCATCCTCTGCTTTGTGTCCTGTTTCTATTATCTTGTCTTCTCCATTTTCTGTTACTATTGCTTGTGTTACCCATTTTCTTAGGCTTAAATCAAAATATTGTACTTTTATTTTTTCAATATCTTGGTCATCTTCACCTTCATTCCATTCGTCTGGGTCTGAATCTTCATCTTCTACATCGTTTCCGTCTTTATCTGCATCGTCTGATATTTGTGCTTTATTTATTACTATTCTGTCAGATGTATTTGGTTCTGCTACTTCAAACGCTACTTTTACGTCTTTGTATGATATTGTACCTGTATTTTTGTTAAAAGCTTTTATTAAATTCTCTCCTGATGTCTTTTCCTGTTCTTTAGATAGATAATCAGTTACTATTGATACAGCCTCTTCTTCATTTTCTGTTTCATTTCCTTCTTTATCTAGCATTACCCATCTATACTCTTGATTTGTGTCATTATCTGGTAAGAATTTTAATCCCTCTGGAATGTCGTCTTTTACTTCTTGTGCATATCCTGCAACGTTACCTTCATTGTATACTCTTATTGTGTATGTTACTACATTGCCATTTGATACTAATACTGGCTCTTTTGAATGTGTATATGTTGCAGTTGTTGACGTTCCATCTATTAAACCACTTACGTCTACCTGTGGCACTCTACTTGTAATTGGTGTTGTATTTACTGCTGTGATGAATTTTCTTAAAGCTAAATCAAATTTTACAATCAATATTTTTTCAAAGTCATCATCGTCTTCTTGACCTGGCACATAATCTTTGCCTATCTCGCTGTCTTTATAGCCTGGTAAATCTTCTGGGATTTCTACATTTTCTTTTTCAGAATCTCTATCTTTTACATTATTGCCTTGGCTATCTGTAAAATCTGATACATCTGCTATATTTGTTATCTTTGTTGGCATTGGATTTGTTGATACAACTTTACATACAACCTTTACTTCTTTATATGATAATATTGTTCCGTCAAATGCTGCTATTTTATTTTCTCCCATTGATTCTTCATTTGCTTCTGACAAATATGTTGTTCTAATAATTTTAGAATTTTCGCTATCTATTGTCCATCCATATTTTTTATTTGTTTCATTTTCTGGTAAAAATTCTAACTGGTCTGGTAAATGATCTGTTATTTCTTCTGCATATCCATCTATTTGTCCTTCATTATATACTCTTATTGTATATTCTACTATAGCTCCAACAGATGCTTCTACTGGCTCTTTTGAATGACTATATATTGCTGTTGTTGATGTTCCATTTTTTAAACCTGTTACATCTACTTGTGGAATTCTGCTTTTTATCTCTGTATCATTTACTTTTGTAATAAATTTTCTTAAAGCTAAATCAAATTCTTTAATCTTTAATTTTTCAAAATCATCATCATCTTGTTGTCCTGGTACATAGTCTTTACTTATTTCGTCATCTTTGTAACTTGGTAAGTCTTCTGGTATTTGTACATTGTTTTCTTGTGAATCCCTATCTGTTACAGTATTGCCATTGCCATCTGTAAATTTGCTTATATCTGCTATATTTGTTATCTTTGTTGGCATTGGATTTGTTGATACAACCTTGCATGCTACTTTTACTTCTTTGTATGATACTGTTGTTCCATCAAATGCAACTATTTTATTTGAGCCTTCTGATGATTCATTTAATTTTGATAAATACGTAGTTCTTATTATTTTTGAATTCGTATTATCTACTGTCCATTTATATGTTTTGTTTGTTGCATTGTCTGGTAAGAATTCTAATTGGTCTGGCAAATGATCTATTATTTCTTCTGCATATCCATCAATTTCAGCCTCATTATAAACTCTTATTGTATATTCTACTATATCACCTATTGCTACTGATATCGGTGTTTTAGGATGTTTATATATTGCCGTTGTTCCATTATTATTTAATGGACTAACATTTACTTGTGGTATTCTATTTGTTATATCTGTATCATTTACTTTTGTGATAAACTTTCTTAAAGCTAAGTCAAATGATTTTAGTGTTAATTTTTCAAAATCATCATCATCTTGTTGTCCCGGTATGTATTCTTCTCCTCTGTTTATTTCTGGATCTTTGTAATTTTCTAGGTCTGTTCCAGTTGGTAATATTACATTATTCTCCTGTGAATCTCTATCTGTTACAGTGTTACCATCGCCGTCTGTAAATTTCGTTATATCTGCTATGTTTGTTATTTTATTCGGCATTGGATCTGTAGATACCACTTTACATTTTATTTTAACATCTTTATACGCTAATGTTGTTCCATTAAATGCAGCTATTTTATTTGAGCCCTCTGTTGTTTCGTTTGCTTTAGACAAATATGTTGTCTTTATTGTTTTTAAATCTGTACTACTTGCTATTTTCCATCCATAATCTATGTTTGTCTGGTCATCAACTATAAATTCTAATTGGTCTGGTAGATGATCTGTTATCTCTTCCACATATCCATCTACTTCACCTTCATTATATACTCTTATTGTATATGTTACTGTGTCGCCTATTGCTACTTTTACTGGTACTTTAGAATGTTCATATATTGCTGTTGTTGCCTCTCCTGAAGCCAGTTTGCTTGTGTCTACTGTTGGTTCTCTATTTGTTATTGCTTTTCCATTTACTTCAGTTATAAATTTTCTCAAACTTAAATCAAATGGTTTTGGCACTACTATTGATACAGTTTCTGAAAAATCATGTGGTGTATCATCTACTATTACTACTGGTTGTTCAGTAGCTGGTGCATTTTCTACTGACCAATATTCAGCTGTTCTTGACGCATATGATGAGTTAACTGTCATATTGATTCCTGATATATTTGAACTTGTTGGCATTATTAAATAAAACTCTGTCCCTACAAGCTCTTTCATTGTTTGGCTTGTTTCTACTATATTTCCACTTGAATCTTTTACTCCTAATGTTGGAGTTATTGTATTTCCATCTGTATCTGTATATGTTGCTATCAAAGTATAATCAACATCTAATAATTGGTTTATTTTATATGGTCCAGCCACATAATTGTTTCCTATTTTTTGCATTATAGCATTGCTTTTTACTATCTCTATTGGAGTTGTTGTGTTATTTTGACTTACATAATCGCTATTTGCTTTTGCATTTGTTATGTAATATTGGAATAACGCTTCTATTGCATCTTCTCTGTCCCATCCATTTGGTTCATCATCTAATCCTGCATATTCTGGCAAATCTGCTATTGCTACATAGTTATCATCCACATTTGCTATCGAGTTTACTGTAAAGTTTGTTGTTCCATAATGGTATTTATCGGTTTCTTCTGGATTTGTAAAATACCATATTGCTAATTGTTGTGCCACATCTATATCATCATCTGTTACTAATTCATAGAAATATTCATCAGTAATTTTGCTTTTTAAGAATGCTTCTCTTTCCTGTGTATTGTCTGTTCCAACTTTTGGCATTACATAAATATTATCCAACAACCACATTAAAGAATTATAGTTACCACCTGTTGGCAATATTTCTTTATACGGATCTGAGATTGTTGATAAGTCTTTTAAATTAAACTTTTGCGAATATTC
>CAYPES010000053.1:0-6348 GCA_964409925.1 uncultured Clostridium sp.
TATTTTTGTCAAAGAATGAATTTATATGTGATTGTAATATAATACATCAAGAAACAGTTGATGAAGCCTTAAAGCAAATGCCAGAGCAAGATATATTTAACAAGTTAGCAGAATTTTTTAAAATTCTTGGAGATACAACAAGAGCTAAGATATTATTTACACTTGATAAAAATGAGATGTGTGTATGTGATATTGCAAATGTACTTGGCATGAGTAAATCATCTATATCCCATCAGCTAGGAACGCTAAGAAGAAGTGGCATTGTAAAATGTAGAAAACAAGGAAAAGAAGTATACTACATGTTAGCTGATGAACATGTAAAGCAAGTATTTGAAATAGGAATAGAACATATAGAGCATAGAAAATAAATATGGGAGGAAGATATGAAAAAGAGATTAATAAAAATTATTTTAGCAGTTATATTATATATTGTTGCTCTAGTCGGAAAATTTGGAAACGTATGGGTAAACAACATTATCCTTATTATAAGTTATATAATAGTTGGATTTGATATATTAAAAGAAGCCATAGGAAATATTTTTAAAGGTGAAATATTTGATGAGAATTTTCTAATGTCAGTTGCAACAATAGGAGCTTTTTGCATAGGAGAATTTCCGGAAGCTGTAGCAGTGATGCTGTTTTACCAAATAGGAGAGATTTTTCAAGATTATGCTGTCGATAAATCAAGAAAATCAATATCAAGCCTTATGGATATAAGACCAGATTATGCTAATTTATGTATAGATGGAAAAATAGAAAAAGTTAATCCAAATGAAGTAAAAATAGGTAATACAATAGTAGTTAAACCAGGAGAAAAAATACCATTAGATGGATTTATTATAGAAGGAAAAACTACTTTAGACACAAAAGCATTAACTGGAGAATCTCTTCCAAGAGAAGCCGTGCAAGGAGAAAATGTACTTAGTGGGTGTATTAATATAAATGGACTTATAAAAATTCAAGTAACAAAAGAATATGGAGAATCAACAGTAAGTAAAATATTAGATCTAGTAGAAAATGCTAGTAGTAAAAAATCAAAGTCGGAGAATTTTATAACGAAATTTGCAAAATATTATACTCCAATCGTTGTAGGAATTGCGGTAATCATAGCTATTGTTCCACCTCTTATAATAAAAGATGCTTCTTTTTTGGATTGGATTTATAGGGCATTGTCGTTCTTAGTTGTATCATGCCCATGTGCTCTAGTAATTTCGATACCATTAAGCTTTTTTGGGGGTATTGGTGGAGCTTCTAAAATTGGAATTCTAATAAAAGGAAGTAATTATTTAGAAGCTCTATCAAATACTGAAATAGTTGTATTTGATAAAACAGGAACATTAACACAAGGAGTATTTGAAGTTCAAAAGGTTGAACCAGTAGAAATTTCAAAACAAGAGCTACTAAAAATAGCTGCATATAGTGAAGTTTATTCGAACCATCCTATTGCAAAATCAATAAAAAAAGCTTATGGAGAAGAAATTGATGAAAAACAAATAAATAAAATTGAAGAACTATCAGGACTAGGGATTATAGCGACAATAGAAGGTAAAGAAGTGTTGGTAGGAAATGAAAAATTAATGAATGAAAAACAAGTAAAATTTACTAAATGTAGTGATGTAGGAACAATAACGTATGTTGCCGTTAATGATAAATATGTTGGATATATATTAATTGCAGATAAAATAAAGGATGATGCAGAAAAAACAATAGAGAAATTAAAGAAAAATAATATTAAACAAACAGTTATGCTAACCGGAGATAGAAAGGCAGTTGCAGAAGATGTAGCAAATAAATTAGGAATAGATAAAGTTTACTCGGAGTTACTACCAGATGGTAAAGTAGAAAAAGTAGAAGAATTACTTAAAGAAAAAACAGAAAGAGGAAAATTGGCTTTTGTAGGAGACGGAATAAATGATAGTCCTGTTTTGGCACTTGCTGATATAGGAATTGCAATGGGAGGATTAGGTGCAGACAGCGCAGTAGAGGCTGCCGATATTGTAATTATGACAGATGAACCATATAAAATAATTGATGCAATAAAGATATCTAAAAAAACAATTAGAATTGCTAAAGAAAACATAATATTTGCAATAATTGTTAAAATTGCTGTTTTAATATTAGTTGCACTAGGATTGTCAACAATGTGGGAGGCAGTTTTTGCAGATGTTGGAGTCTCTATCATTGCTATTATAAATGCATTAAGAGCACTAAAAATAAAGTAGAACAATAAATTGAAATTTCTATTAACATATGGTAAAATCAAAGAGCCCAAACAAAGTACAAAAACTAATTTTTAGCTTAAAAATAACTAAAGGAGAATTAAAAAAAGTATGAAAAGAATATACTTCATATTAACATATACAGGGACAATATTATCAAGAGTTATAAAAATATATACAGGAAACGAATTTGCACATGTATCAATAGCATTAGACGAAAATCTAAATCAAATGTATAGCTTTGGAAGATTAAAACCGTATAATCCTTTTGTTGGAGGATTTGTGCATGAGGGAATTAATATAGGAACTTTTAAAAGATTTAGAAAAACGCAAACTGAGGTATATTCTATATTAATTTCAGATGAACAATACAAAAAAATAAGAAAAATGATAAAGCTTATTGGAAACTGTCAAGTGGCATACAAATTTAATATAATGGGACTGTTCGGAGCCGGTTTTAATATACGAATACAAAGAAGGCACTCTTTCTATTGTGCTGAATTTATAAGATATTTACTTCTTAAAGCTAAAGTTAAAAATAACTTACCAGAGATAGTTAAGCCAGAAGATTTTAAAAAAATAGAAAATATTAGATTAGAGTACAGAGGAATTTTAAAAAAATACCAAGCTAACCAGAAGCAAATAAACTCAATGATTTCATAAGATCAGATTAGTAAAAAATATAAATATTGAATAAATTAAAGAACGTAAAAATGGAAGGAATAACATGAGTAGAAAAAATACAGTGAAAATATTTAAACTAATATTAACGATGGTAGTCATAGTCATTTGCATAGGAATAATTATATATTTATTTCCTGTTATGAAAAATTTATCAACACCAGATGGACAAGAAGTTTTCAAAAAGAAGGTTGATAGCTCTGGATTTATAGGAATGTTATCTTTATTTGGACTACAAGTAGCACAGATATTTTTAATAATTATTCCAGGAGAACCTATCGAAATACTTGCTGGTATGTGTTATGGAGCCTTTGGAGGAACAATATTTATATTAACTTCTTCATTTATAATATCGACAATAATATTTTTATTGGTTAGAAAATTTGGCAAAAAATTTGTATGTGAATTTTGCGATGAATCTAAAGTATCAAAAATAGAAAATAGCAAATTATTTCAAAATCCCAAAAAGATAGAAATGATAATGTTAATATTATTTTTAATTCCTGGAACTCCAAAAGATTTATTGGTATATATAGCTGGAATACTTCCAATAAAACCAATTAGATTTATATTAATATCTACATTTGGCAGACTTCCATCAGTAATTTCATCAACACTTGCTGGTGAGAACCTTGCAATAGGGGATTGGAAAATGAGCATATTTCTATATGGAGTTGTAATATTAATTGCAATATTTATAATTTTCGTATTTCAAAAGTTCGACAAAGAAAAAACAACTCAAGAAGCACTTAAAACAATCAAATAATAAGATGATATTAACATAAACTTGATTTTAACTAATAAAAGAGTTAAAATATATATAATATCCTTAAATAAGGGAGGTAAAATAATGGGACAACGAGACGAAGCCCAAGAAGATGAATATGCAAGATGTAGAGAATGCATGGCAGCATTTCAAAAGGAGCTAGGATCGTTTGATCCAAAAATGTGCCGGTTTTGCGATTACGGAGCCGAGCTGCACAGAAAAGAGGTGCTAAACGGAGACCTATGGAAATCGGTAGACTGGAATAACTTCCGATACAAAGATTTCTATGGTGGATGAACGGCACCAAGCCAAGAAAATTTGATTTTCTTGGCTTTTTTCTGTATGTGAATAAAAAATATTTTTTCTGAATCTCTATTATATCCTAGACCAAAAACTAAAAAAGGTGTTAATGTGGATTGATAAATATAAAAACTTATGATATTCTGTATAACAGAAACCTCTAAAAGGGATATTATTTAGATAAGATGAAAGGGGAAACAATGGGATTAGTTTTAAAAAACGTATCAAAGACTTTTACAGGAAAAAAAGCAGTTGATGATATATCATTTGAATTAACTAAACCAGGAGTATTTGGATTATTAGGAACAAATGGAGCTGGTAAAACAACAACAATTCGTATGATATTAGGTATTATGAAAAAAGACTGCGGAGAAATTACTTGGAATGGCAAGCAAGTAGAAAGAAAAAATGTTAATTTTGGTTATTTACCAGAAGAAAGAGGGGTATATCCAAAAGTAAAAATTTATGATCAACTAATGTATTTTGCAGAGCTAAAAGGAATGGGCAAAAAAGAAGCAGATAAAGCAATAAATAAATGGGCAAAAGAATTAAAGGTTGAAGAATACTTACAAATGAATGCAGAGAAGCTATCAAAAGGAAATCAACAGAAGATTCAATTTATGACAGCAATTATACATGATCCAGAATTAATAGTATTAGATGAGCCTTTTAGTGGACTAGACCCAGTAAACACAGAGCTACTAAAAAATATAATAATAAACTTGGTAGCACAAGGTAAATATATAATTATGTCTGCACACCAAATGGCTACAATAGAAGAATTTTGTAGTGATATTATCATCTTAAATAAAGGCAAAACTGTATTAAAAGGTAATTTAAAAGAAATTAAAGAATCATACCCAGCTAATAGAGTATTTGTAGATACTAATGAAAATATAGATGAATATATCAAAAAACTAGATTTAGTAGTAGAGAATGAAAAAAATAATGAATATGTTATTAAAATATCTGATGAAAATAAAGCACATCAGCTTTTAAAGGATTTAATAAATGCAAATATTGAAGTAAACAAGTTTGAAATAAACAAACCTACTCTAAATGATATATTTATTGAAAAGGTGGGTGAATAAGATGAAGGATTTAATTACTGTAATAAAATTTACGATGAAAGATATGGCAAAAAGAAAATCTTTTATTATATCAACTATTATAATATTAGTACTAATAGTAATTGGATTTAATGTTCCAAATATAATAAAAAGTATAAACGGAGAAAATTCAAAAGATAAATTATTAATAGTGGACAACCAAAATATTTTTGAAGGAAGTTTAGAGGCTTTAAGACAAACAAATCTAAATTACGAAATAGAAATATCATTGCCATCTGATAATTTAAGTGATGAACAAATAAAAGAAAAAATACAAAATGAAGAAATAGAATCTGCAATTATTGTAGAGCAACAAGATACGAATGTAAAAATAAGATACATTGTAAAAAACACAAATATGATGGAAGATGTACCACAAGATATAATCGATGGAGTAACATCAATCTACTCAAGCTTACAGATTAGTAAATTAGGACTAACACAAGAACAATTACAATCAATAACACCAAATTTTGAATTTGCTTTAGAACAAACAGAAGAAGAAAAAGCAAGTGGCAATATATTTGCAATGATGTTACTTTCAATAGTGCTATTTTATGCAATATACTTCTGTGCTTATCAAGTATCTAGTTCAATAACTACAGAAAAGACATCAAAGATAATGGAAACATTAGTTACATCAACTAGCCCAAGAACTATAGTATTGGGAAAAACTATTGGAATAGGCATTGTTGGGCTTTTACAAATGGTATTAATTGTAGCAACTGCACTAATTAGTGCAAAAACTTTCTTAGAACCAGGATTAATCGACCAAGTTTTAGATATGTCTAATATTACTCCATATTTAGGAATAATAACAATAATATATTTTATATTGGGATATTTCGCATATGCTTTATTGTATGCGTTAACTGGATCTACAGTCAGCAAACCAGAAGACATTCAATCTGCAAATACTCCAGTAGCGTTAGTGGCAGTAGTAGGATTTTATTTATCATATTTTACAATGATGAATCCAACAAGTAGTTTGAACGTATTTGCCTCAATGTGTCCAATATCCTCACCATTCTGTATGCCATTTAGAATAATGATGGGCTTAGCAAGTGTAAAAGATGTAATTATCTCGATTTTAATATTAATAGTTACAATATTAATCATAGCTCAAATATCAATAAAAATTTATTCAAATGCAATATTAAATTATGGAACAAAGATGGGGATAAAAGATATTATAAAAATGTATAAAGAGAAAAATATGTAATATGAGATGTTACAATTCACAGCTTATGTTTCTCATGTGCTGAGATAATTA
>CAYPES010000054.1:0-6324 GCA_964409925.1 uncultured Clostridium sp.
TCGTTCCTCATAACATTTTCTAAAGTGGTCCCCACGATACGTTACAAAATATAATAAAAATACCAATATCTCCGTAAATTATTTTAAGATAGTTATTCCAAATTTTATACTGTGAATTGTAACAGCTATATAGGCACATAGGGCTTAAAAATTGTTTTTATACTTGACAAAATATAAAAAAAGGTTTAATATATATCAATGTAAATTAAAGAAATAATACTGAAAAATTGCAAAGGGAGGCTGACAATAATGGAAGATAAAGGTGTATTAGTAACTCAAGAAGGTTATGAAAAATTAGAACAAGAATTAGACTATCTTAGAACAACAAAAAGAGCTGAAATAGCAGAAAAGATAAAAGTAGCATTAGGTTTTGGAGATTTATCAGAAAACTCAGAATATGATGAAGCTAAAAATGCACAAGCAGAAAATGAAGGAAAGATAGCAGAATTAGAAAATAAAATAAGATATGCTAAAATAATAGACGAATCAGAGATAGATACAAAAACTGTTCAAGTAGGAAATATTGTTAAATTATATGATGAAGACTTTGAAGAAGAAGTAACATATACAATAGTTGGCTCAACAGAAGTAGATCTAGTTCAAAACAAAATATCTAATGAATCACCAGTTGGTGCAGCTTTATTAGGTAAAAAGAAAAATGATACTGTTGAAGTAAAAACACCTGCTGGATTTTCAAAATATAAAATACTTTCAATAACAAAATAATTAAAAAAGCAGAAGGAGTAGTTCTTCTGCTTTTTACTATTTAGTGTAAAGGATAAAATTTATTGTTATAATTCACTGATTATTGTTTATTTTTAGAGATAATAATATTTTTAGCTCTATATAGTGAACTGTAATAATTTATTGTATCTGAATTGCTGCCTCTAAAGCTAACTTTATCATATTGTTTAAGCCATTTTGCCTCTCTTCAGTAGTAGCAATTTTGTCTATGAATTTAGAATCTACTACGCTCATTAAGCAAGCAGCTTTTTTATTTAGCAATTTAGCATTATAAAATAAAGCAAAAGCTTCCATTTCAGCACTTACAGGATTGAATCCTTCAGGAATTCTAGATAAAAATTTATTAACATCCGTCATATAAACATCAAAACAATCTGTACAAACTGTATTGCCTCTATAAATAGGAATTTTAGTATCTAGAGCTACTTTCTCTATAACATTATTTAATTCTACATTAGAAGCTACTAAATGACAATCATCATTATTTAATGTTAGTGCATAATTACCTTCAGAATAACAACTTTCAGAAAGAACAATATCAAATAAATTTAAATCTTTAATATAAGCTCCGCAAGAACCAATACGTATAATTGTGTCTACTCCATAAATTTTATATAGTTCGTAAGAGTAAATACCCATGCTTGGCATTCCCATTCCAGATGCAAAAATAGTTATCCTTTTTCCTTTATAAGTTCCAGTATAACCAAACATATTTCTAACAGAATTTATAAGTTTAACATCATCTAAAAAATTATCTGCAATATACTTTGCTCTAAGCGGATCACCTGGCATTAGTACAACACTAGCAATATCTCCTAAATTAGCCTCATTATGTGGTGTCATAAACTTTCCCTCCTTTATAAATAGAAAAATTCTTTAAGATGATATTATTATATCACACAAAACAAAGAGTGCAAGAATTTTATTTAAACTATTGAAAAATGCTAAAAATATGATAAAATATAGAAAGTAATAGAGAAAATTTGTTTGATGAATAGGAGAAACATATGATAGCATATTTAAAAGGAAATCTAGTAACAAAATCAGAAGAATACATAATATTAGAAGTTCAAGGGATCGGCTATAAGGTATATATGTCTAAAATTTCAATAGATAAGTTAGGAGAAGAAAATCAAGTTAAGATATATACTTATTTAAAAATAAGAGAGGATGATATAAGCTTATTTGGATTCTGCACAAACGAGGAATTACATATGTTCGAATTATTAATATCAGTTGGGGGAATTGGTGCAAAATCAGCAATAGCAATATTATCTAATATTACTCCATCAAAATTTGCGCTAGCAGTAATAACTAATGATGTTAACTCATTAAAGAAACTACCAGGAATAGGTGGAAAGACCGCACAAAGAATTATATTAGAATTGAAAGATAAAATAAAAACAGAAGAAGCAATAGAAATACAGAATAATGAAAATATAGAAAATGAAGTACAGAAAGAGGAAGATGCAGAGGAACTTATACAAGCATTACAAGTATTAGGGTATAGAAGATATGAAATAAATAAAGTACTATCTAAAGTAAAAGCTAGAACCTTGGAAGACAAAATAAAAGAAGCTTTACAATATTTAGCAAAATAAATTTCCAGTAGAAATACAGTATTCTGTATTTCAATATGCATCTTTGATGAAGCAAGAAAGGAATGAAATTCAAAATGAATGTAAATGAACCACTAGCATATAGAATGAGCCCAAAAACTCTAGACGACTATGTTGGACAAGAGCATATTTTAGGAAAAGACAAAATTTTATATAGAACAATAAAGGCGGATAGACTATCAAGCATAATTCTTTGGGGCCCTCCTGGATGCGGGAAGACGTCTCTTGCAAGGGTTATTAGCAATACGACTAAATACAAATTCACAAAATTAAATGCAGTAACAGCTGGTGTTGGAGATATAAAAAATGCAATAGAAGAAGCTAAAAACCCATTACTTAATCCATCTGGAAAGTGTATTTTATTTATAGATGAAATTCATCGATTTAATAAATTGCAGCAAGATGCATTATTACCATTTGTGGAGAATGGAACAGTTATATTAATAGGAGCTACAACGGAGAATCCTTATTTTGAAGTAAACAAGGCACTAATATCAAGGTCAATGGTATTTAGATTAGAACCTCTTACTGTTGACAACATATATGAAATTCTAAAAAAATCTTTAGAAAAATCAGAAGGACTTGGAGAATATAAAATAAAAATCACTGATGACACATTATATAAAATTGCAGAAACTGCAAATGGAGATGTAAGAACAGCTTTAAATGGCTTAGAAGTAGCAGTTCTTACAACTAAAATGGGAGAAGATGGATATATTACAATAACAGATGAAATTGCCAAAGAGAGTGTGCAAAACAGAAAAGCAATTTTTGATAAAAAAGGCGATAGCCATTATGATAATATAAGTGCATTTATAAAATCAATGAGAGGGAGTGATCCAGATGCAACAATATTTTATCTAGCTAGAGCTTTGAATGGTGGAGAAGATCCAATGTTCCTTGCAAGAAGAATTGTAATTGCAGCAGCGGAAGACGTTGGTATGGCCAATCCTAATGCGTTAATACTTGCTACAAATGCTATGCAAGCTGTACATATGGTTGGAATGCCAGAAGCAAGAATTATATTATCAGAAGCGGCAGTATATGTTGCAACGTCCAAAAAGTCAAACGCAAGTTATCTAGCAATAAATAAAGCATTAGAAGATGTTGCTAATAAAGATACTGGAGAAGTACCAATGCATATTAGAAACGCACCAGTAGAAGGCATGGAAAAAGAAGGATACCATGTAGGTTATAAGTATCCACACGATTATCCGGGCCACTATGTGGAGCAACAATATTTACCAGATAAAATGTTAGGAACCAAATACTATATAAAGGATGAGAATATATCAGATTTATAAGGAAATAATATGGAATTACCAATAGAATTAAAAGAAAAGATAGAAAAAGAAATCTCTAGTATTAATACAAAAGAACTAAAACAAAGTGCTCAAACAATAAGCAAAAGATATAGAGATAAAACAGAGAATAAAGTAAATAATCAATTAATAATAAACGATGTAGAAGCCATAACATATGCTGCAAGCAGAATGCCAGCAACTTATGGAGCAATATATACCGCTTTGAAACATTGCTTACAAATAATTGGAAATGACGCAGATGTGAAAAGTTTGTTGGACGTCGGAGCTGGTACAGGCACAGCAAGTTGGGCTGCATCAGAATTGCTCGATCTTGAACAAATTACTTGCATCGAAAATAATCAATATATGATGAATATAGGAAAAAGATTAATGCAAGACGGAAATGATGAATTACAAAATGCAAGTTGGATTCAAAAAAACTTATTAACAGATGAAATAAAAGAAAACTCTGATTTAGTAATTGCCTCTTATGTACTAAATGAAGTAAGTAAACAAGCAATAGAAACAGTATTGCAAAAATTGTGGAATGCGACAAATAAAGTTCTTTTAATCATCGAACCAGGTACTCCAGAAGGATATGATGAGATAAGAAAAATAAGACAATACTTTATTGAAAAAGGAGAGAATATAATATCTCCATGTCCACATGAAAAAGAGTGTAAAATCGAAGAGAATGATTGGTGTGCTTTTTCTTGTAGAGTTGCGAGAAGTAAAACACATAAATTGTTAAAAGAAGGAGAAGTGCCATATGAAGATGAGAAATTTTCATACATAGCTATTTCAAAATTTAAAACTAGAAAAATAGAAAACGTTATATTGAGACATCCGAAGATAGAAAGTGGAAAAATTACACTTAAATTGTGCACAAATAGCGGAAACATAGAAGAAAGAATTATTACAAAAAAAGATAAAGATCTATTTAAAAAGGCCAAAAAATTAAGTTGTGGAGATACGCTCTCAAAACGGAACATTAAAAGCTAATAGATAAGATGATATAGGAAATTATAACATTAAAAGCCAATAGATAAGATGATATAGGATAATATAATAGAAAAGTCCAACTCACGAGTTGGACTTTTACTTTTTATTCAGCTTTTTTATTTTTCTTATCATCTGATACAACTTCTTTAATTGCTCCTAAACTTGAAAGAGCACTTGTTGCTTCAAATGGGATGAATACTTTATTTGCATCTCCATTAGCAATATCCTTTAAAGCTTCTAGAGATTTTAATTGTACTAAAGTATCATCTGGATGAGCTTTCATCATTGCATCATAAACTAAATGAATTTCATTTGCTCTTGCTTCAGCCACTTTTTTAATAGCTTCAGCTTCACCAGCAGCTTTTCTAATTCTAGATTCTTTTTCAGCTTCAGCTTCAAGAATAGCAGCTTCTTTTTTACCTTCTGCAAGTGTAATTGCAGATTGTCTTTCACCTTCAGCTTGAAGAATTTGAGCTCTCTTATTTCTTTCTGCATTCATTTGTTTCTCCATAGCGTCTCTAATATCAGCTGGAGGAGTAATATCTTTTATTTCAACTCTATCAATTTTGCAACCCCATTGATCTGTTGCTTCATCAAGAATTGCTCTTAATTGTTCATTAATTAAATCTCTTGAACTAAATGTTGCATCTAAGTCCATCTTACCAACTATATCACGAATTGTTGTAATAGCTAAATACTCGATACCTTTCTTTAGAGACTGAATCTCATAAACAGCTTTTGCTGGATCTGTTACTTTATAGAATACAACGGTATCTATTGTTATAGTAACATTATCTTTTGTAATAACCCCTTGTGGTGGAACGTCCATAGTTTGTTGTTTTAAACTTACAACACTTCTAACACGGTCAACAAAAGGAATTATAATTGTAAGACCTGCATCAGCTATCTTGTGAAATTTACCTAATCTTTCAATAATATAAACTTCTGATTGTCTTACGACTTTGATTGATTTTACAGCTATAATTAATATTATAACTAGTAATACGATTAAAAACCACATAGTGTTTCCTCCCATAAATATAATATATATTAAAAAATTAAAAACAAATTAAGTATCTTATAATAGTTCTGATTTTATTTTTATATCGATAGGTTCGATAATTAGTTTAACTCCATCTATCCCTAAAACTCTAATAGTACTTCCAACTGGAATAACATCTTTGTAATCTGTTACAACTGCAGACCAAATGTCGCTACCAACTTTAACTTGACCTACATCTCCAGGCGTTGAATTTATTTGTTTTATAACAATTCCTTCTTTACCAATAATGGCATTAGAATTAGTAACAACATTGTCTTTTTTATTAAGTTTCTTTGCAAAAGGTCTAGTTAAACCAATTAAGGCAACTGATAATACTATAAATATTGCAGTTTGAGCAATTACATTATGAATAACTAAACTTAATAAACAAGTTATTAATGCAGCAACACCAAACCAGAATATTAAAAATCCTACAGTTGCAATTTCAACAATAAAACATACACCTGCTATTATTAGCCAAATTTGCCAAGGTAACATATAAATACCTCCTGTATATTTATTCAACAATAATATTATACCATAGAAAATGTGGAAAATAAATAGTTTGATAAAAATATATGAAAGCTTGTATGTGTCAAGTAAATGTAGGCAA
>CAYPES010000055.1:0-6323 GCA_964409925.1 uncultured Clostridium sp.
ATATCTTCGTAAATTAAAATATTATAAAACTTGTTTAAGTTCTGATATATTATTAATTATTGCTATTATAATTTATTGTACATTTAATAACCACATTTTATAAGAATCTAGAACTCTTTTATATTATTTTAAATATTGATGTATATATCTTATATGTAAATTTATTTATTGTTTTCATGTATTTATTTTTTCCGATATTTACGCCACATAAAATCTTGTTTTTCTTCCAGTTAGGATATTTTTCATTTAGATTCTGCCAAGTTTTTTGTATTAATTCTTCTCGTTTGTTCTTATCATCTACTTTACAAATTCTTTTTAAAGAACTACAAAGTAGATATCTTGCATAATTATATTCTAGCTCATCTTTATATTCTTCATATATATTATTTTGTTTGTAATATTCTATAACATGATTTAATACTGTAAATATCTCAGCTGTTCTTTCATTTTGAACATTTGCAATAGAATTTTTCCTTTGCGTGTAATGAATAAAACATTTAGGAAGATATGCTGTTTTATTTAAGTGTGGAATCAATTTATATGTAAATTCTATATCTTCATACCTTAATCCTTTTGGGAAGTTTATACAGTTATCTAACAATATTTTTCTACGAATTAATTTATTCCAAGCTACAACTCTAACAAATGCAAGCATTTCTTTTTTGTTATTATAATTAAATCGTTTGTCTTGCTTTACCTTATTAGGATATTCCCATAAAAAATCGCACTCCACATAATCAGCATCATTTTCTTTTGCTTTTTCATACATCTCCTTATATGCATTTTTCTCTATATAGTCATCAGAATCTAGAAATGCAATGTATTCTCCAGTAGCATAAGGTATTCCAAAATTTCTTGCATCAGATAATCCTCCATTTTCTTTTTCTAAATATTTTACTTTTGCATTATATTTTTTAGCATATTCTTTTGCAATGTCTCCAGACTCATCTGTTGAGCCATCATTTACAAGTATTATCTCTATATCTTGTAGTTCTTGACTCACTAATGAATCTAAACATCTATGTAAATATTTTTCCACATTGTAAATTGGAACTATTACACTTACTTTAGGCATATTTACTATCGTCCTTCCTAGATTATTAATGCAGTATTTTTAATCAACTTATCTTAATTTTAAGTACAGTTCTATGTTCAGCTCTAATATTATCTTTTTTATAAATTGCTTAAAATTACGTGTTTTTATGTTTTTCTGCATCTTTCTTTTTCGTATTTCTCTAATATATCCTTTTCTTTCTTGTCCTTCTAAATTATTAACTTCTAATATTATGCAATTCGTGTAATATATTTTTATATTTTCTTTTGAATTATTAGAAATATTATAATCTTCTATCGTTTGTAGCATATTGTCATAATGTTTTAGTAAATCTTTTGCTCTTTGCAAATTTTTAGTCTTGTCGCCTCTCGTTATGCTTTTCTCGGTTTGTACATAATTATAGCATCCAATATTTGTAGAAGCTACCTTCTCCGCTTTTAGTATTATCAATGGTATTAGTCCAAAATCTTCATGGTAAAGCCCTTTAGCAAATTCAAACTTATTGTCGTTGTAAAATTCTTTTCTATAAATATAGCCCCAAGCAACTTCCGTCATAACATCTGTTTTATACAAGATATCAAAGGCTTCTTCTCCTGTCTTATTTTCAAATGTAGGGCTGAAATTTTTCTCAATTAAATCTCCCTCTTCTTTTACTTTTGCAATTCCTATTTTTATCATGTCATATTTTTCTTCCATATACGGCAATAATCTTACATAGAGATTATCACTTATATAATCATCAGAGTCGACAAAAGATATATAATCTCCATCAGCATATTTCACACCAAAATTTCTTGCATCAGATAATCCACCATTTTCCTTTTCTAGGTACAAAATTTTCTCTGGATATTTTGCTGTATATTCTTTGGCAATATCTCCTGAATTATCCGTTGAGCCGTCATTCACTAATATGATTTGTAGCTGTATGTTATCAGAATTTTGTTTTATTAAAGAACTAATACATTTTTCTAATTGTTTTTCTACATTATAAATTGGTACAACTATGCTTACTTTCACTGGCATTTTCTCCTAAAATATTTTTTCTAATTTTACTAAAATTTCTCTGTTATACTCTTCTGGGTTAAACTGATTATTTATTTCAAATCTGTTTTCTATAAATTGCTCCATTGTTTTGCATATTGCTTCTGGTTTTTTGTCTGTTATTATTGCATATCTCTCTTTTTTTATTGCATCTGCTCCAGATACATCTGTTGTTATAATTGGCTTGTTTAACACCATACTTTCTACAAAAACTACTGGATAGCCTTCGTAATCGGAGCTAAGAATTGTGCAGTCAGACATTTTTAGATATGGATATGGATTTTTCTTTCTTCCTAAAAATATGATTTCTTTTTCCATATTATATTTATTAACTACTTCTTTATATTTTTTTGTATCTTCTCCATCTCCGACAAATAAAATTCTAAATTTTTTATCTGTTTTTTCTTTCAAAAGCTTGGCAGCTTCAATTATTCTTGATAATTTTTTCTGTTTTTCTTCATGTCTGCCAATATTAATAAATGTAGTTATATTTTCTTCATATCGAATATCTTTTTGCTCTTCTTTTGACTGTTCTAAAATTTTATTATAATCTATTAAGTTGTTTATATATATTGTTTTAGACTCTTCCTCTGGAAAAATTTCTAAAAACGTTTCTTTACTTTTTTGTGAGACTGTTATGATATTTTTGAATTCTTTATAATGTTTTTCTTCAAAAAACGATTTTACTTTATTCTTATCTCCATTAAAAAAAGCTAAATAATCTAAATGGCACCATAGTGCTGAATTTTTAGCTGCTGTTCTTGCTACAAAGGCTCCTGGATTAGAATATGTAGCATATGAACAAGAAAAGTCATATTTATTTCCATATTGAACTCTAAAGATTTGTTGTTTAATTAGATTTATAGCTTTTCTAATGGGTACCATTTTGTTATTGTTTGGAGAATATTCAATGATTGTTATATTTTTATCTAAAGTATCAAGAAATAATCCTTGTTTTTTTTCTAATACAAGGGTTATTTCATATTTTTTTTCATTATTTTCTTTCTGACTTGCTAAATAGTTTAAAAGCGTAACAAGTGCTGTTTCTATTCCACCAACGTCTAGCGTTACAGCAGAAAAAAGCAATCTCTTCATATAATAATTCCTCTTATTATTTTTTATAATTTACAGTTTATTATCTTAGAATGTAAGCCGAAATAATTTATATTTTTATAAAATAAGCCGAAATATCGTGTCGTCACATGAGCTGCGTAATTTTATAAAAATATAAATTATTTCGGCATGTAATCAAAAAGAGCTATAAATTGTAATATTATTTTACTAATTCCACATTATATCCTATAAATAGTCCTGTTTCTATTACCCCTGTTATATTTTTTAATCTTCTTTCTAGTGTTTCATCAATATTGTCAAATTTTGCATCAAGTATAAAATTACCGTTTTCTGTTATAACCGGTCCATCCTTTTTTAAAGCTAAACGTAGCTCTACATTTTGAGCTCCTTGTCTATATAATTCTTCTTTTACAATATTAATTGCTTTTGGATTGCACTCTACAGGTATTGGGAAATTTGTTCCTAACTTATTTACTATTTTAGATTCATCAACCAAAATATAAGTTTTTTGAGATGTTTTTATGTTTAATTTTTCATTAAACATAGCAGCTCCTCTTCCTTTTATTAACCAATTATCATTGTCAACTTCATCAGCACCATCAAAGCACCAATCTGGCTTTTTTTCTTCTAGTGTGGAAGTAGGAATCCCTAGATACGTGCATAGCATTTTTATTTCATATGATGTTGGTATTGCCGTTATATGTAGATTTTCGCTTTGTACCTTTTTAGCAATCTCTATTGCTGTTAAATAAGACGTTGAACCTGAGCCAAAACCTATAACATCTCCATTTTGAACTCTTCCAGCTATTCTTTGAGCTATCTGCTCTTTAGCTTCTCTATTTTTTATTTTTGTAAAATTTCTCTACTCCAATCCATTAGATTTATCCTTTCTCTTTATAGTTATTTAATTTTATTAGTTATCGGTATTGTTTCAAAAATGTTCATTCTTATTGACAGCTATTTTGCACTATTTAGCAATTATCTTAAAGAAACTTCCTTTTCCTATTTGTATTGTTATATCCTTTTCTAAATCGTTTAGTGATTGATAATCTGTAACTTTTTCTCCATCAATTTTTATTCCACCTTGTTCGAATAATCTCTTTAATTCAGCTTTTGACGCGCATTTCTTTGTTTTTAGTAATGTATCTAATATGTTGTTTTCAAATTTTATTTCTTCAATATCTTCTGGAGCTTCTTGTTTTTGGAAAGCTGTTTTAAAATGCTCCTCTGCTGTATTTGCCTCTTCTTCACTATGATATAATCTTGTAATCTCTTTTGCAAGCTCCATCTTAATATCTCTTGGATTTTCTCCATTATTTAATCTTTCTTCAACTTTTGCAACATCATCTGGATGAACATCTGTACATAAGTTATAATATTTTATTATCATGTTGTCTGGAATTTTCATTACCTTTTCGTACATTGTGTTAGCATCTTCATTTATACCAATATAATTTCCTAAGCTCTTGCTCATTTTTTCTACGCCATCAGTTCCTTCTAGTAATGGCATAAATAGAGTAATCTGAGAATCTTGTCCATAATCTTTTTGTATATTTCTTCCCATTAGCACATTAAATGTTTGGTCTGTTCCTCCCATTTCTAAATCTGCTTGGATTGCAACAGAGTCATAAGCTTGCATTAATGGATAGAAGAATTCATGTACTGCAATAGGTTGATTATTTGTATATCTCTTTTGGAAGTCATCTCTTTCTAGTATTCTTGCAACAGTACATTTTGAGCATAATCCTATAACATCTCTAAAATCCATTTTTCCAAGCCACTCACTATTATATCTTACTGTTGTTTTATTTGGATCAAGTATTTTAAATATTTGCTTTTGGTATGTTTTTGCATTTTCCTCTACTTGCTCTTTTGTTAACTGCTTTCTAGTTTTAGATTTTCCAGTTGGATCGCCTATCATTCCTGTAAAATCACCTATTATTATAATTACTTCATTTCCTAAATCTTGTAATTGTTTCATTTTTCTTAGAACAACAGCATGTCCTAAATGAATATCTGGTGCCGAAGGATCTAGACCTAACTTTATTCTTAATGGTCTATGTTCTGAATCTACCTTTTTTAATTTTTCTTTTATTTCTTCTATATCTGTATGATCTGCCGCTCCTTTAAGCATTACTTTAATTGTATTTTCTATATCCATCATTATATCTCCTTATTTGTAAATTTGACTATATTATACCTAGAAAATTCTATTATTTCAATAGTTTTATTATATTAATCAAAATATTTGCTTTCTCCTTGTAGTCCTTCAAAATCAATCTGCCTTAATATTTCATAAGCAATAATACATACTGAATTTGATAGATTTAACGATCTTAATACTGGCCTCATTGGAATTCTAATAGTTTTATCGATATATTGCTGTAACAGGTCTTCTGGCAATCCTTTGGTCTCTTTACCAAATAAAACAAAAACATCTTCATTTTTAAATTTACTATAATCTACATCTGTATAACAGTGTTGAGCCTTAGTTGTAGCCAAGAACATATTATTCTCTTCTGGTTTATACTTATCTAGGAAATCACTTAAAGATTTATGTTCTTCTATTTCTAGTTTATCCCAATAGTCTAGTCCTGCTCTTTTTAGATGTTTGTCGTCTATACTAAATCCAAGTGGATATACTAAATGCAATTTAGCTCCAATTATTGCACATGTTCTTGCTATGTTTCCTGTATTTTGTGGTATTTCAGGTTCTACCATCACTATATGTAATTTCATATTTTTCTCCTCAAAATAATTATTTTATGTGCGCTCGATATGAGCTTGCGAAATTTTATAAAAATATTAATTATTTCAGCTTATAAAACATAAACTGGATTCAAATATCGTGTCATCACATTATCTCTAATATTGCTTTTGGTACATATTTAGATACATCTTTTCCATTCGCAAATATTTCTCTTACTGTACTTGAGCTTATTCCTCCTAATTTACCAGCTCTTACATATATCGTATCTAATCCGGATATTTCCTCATTTATTTCTGCTATGTTTTCTTCATAATAATAGTCCATATCATCTCTTATGCCTCTTACTAAGAAATTACAATTATTGTTTTTTGCAACATCAACAGATAGTCCTTCATAAGTAATTACTTCTACATTTAGAATATTTTCATCTTTTAAAGCTTGTTC
>CAYPES010000056.1:0-6242 GCA_964409925.1 uncultured Clostridium sp.
ACAATAAAATAGCTTTTTAGAACCAGAACCGTACTTTTACACAATGAATAGGTGTACCTAATACACTATAACCGATGTTTAAAAGTTTTATAAAAGGATATCTTATAATTAAAGCATTAATATCCGATTTTAATAATGTAGAATTATATTTTACAGATGAATCTACTATCATAGAACCTCCAAAGTATATATTTTATAATTATATATGATAAATAAAAAAATATATTACTATAAGTATTATCTTGCAGTTACAGTTCACTGACTATTTTGTTTGTTTTTAGAGATAATTAAAGCTGTAGAAAGGAAATGCATAAAAAATTTGCATTTGTATAAAATATATGGTATAATAAAAAGCGTCGCAGTAAAAAAAGGAGCGTGAAATTATTTTATACCATAGATTAAAATACTGCACAAAAGAAATTTTTAAATTACTAACAATTATTACAGTAGCCTTATTTATAATAATAACAATAGCATTTATAAAATATAATCCTGTATATGCTGTAAAATTAAACGACGAAGTAATAGGCTATGTAAAAAGTAAAACAGTAATGGAAGATATAATAAACGAAGAAGTATTAACCTCGGATAATCCATGTGCTATATTTACAGATCTAAATATAGAACCAATATATGAATTAAAGCTATCAGATGTGGTAGCAGATGACGAGGAAAAAATAGCACAGATTCTGTCAGAAAATACGACTACGATGTATAAAGTCTATGCAATTGCAATAAATGGAGAGATAGAATCATATGTAAATACTTTAGATGAAGCAGAAAATATTATTCAAGAAATGAAAAATGTATATTCTGAAGATGTTGCCGAAGTATCGATAGAAGAGCGATATACTAAAGACTTTGACAGCATTGGAACGGAAACTTTAGAAGTGGCAAAGGCAAGTATTGATTCAGACTTAAGAAATATAAAAAGCGAACAAGAGAGAATTGCAGAAGCAACTTTTAATGGAGTATTTTTTAGTGTAAAACCAGTTTTAGGAAATATTACATCCAGATATGGAGTTGTTGAAACTAATGTAAGAGACCATGCTCATGGAGGGCTAGATATAGCAGCACCGTATGGAACTAATATAAAAGCAGCCGCAGAAGGCACAGTATCATATTCTGGCTGGATGAGTGGATATGGATATTTAATTATCATAGACCATGCAAATGGAGTTCAAACTTATTATGGACACTGTAGTAAATTATATGCATCAGTTGGAGATGAAGTAACAGCAGGAGATATAATTGCTGCTGTTGGCTCAACAGGTAATTCAACAGGTAACCACTTACATTTAGAAATAAGATTAAATGGAGAAAAAATAGATCCGCAATTGTATATTTATAAATAAATTGTTACGATTCAAAGCAAAATTTTTATTACATAGCGAAAATATGAACCATTTTTGCTAAAATCAAGAATTATATTCTTTGAATTGTAACAATTTTTTTCTGTTTTTTCACACATTTTTCACAAATGTATTGTATTATTAGACTAAATTAAGTTAAAATTAATAAAGCTTAATTATTATTAGTAGTATATTTAAGCAAACCATTGTAAGATTTGGTAAATGCTATATATAAATTTAAAATAGAGCAAACATTGGCTCAGTAGGAGGAAAAAATGGAAGAAAATAAAGATAATTTAAAAACTCCAGATGCAGTTATAGATAAATCTGGTAAAGAATTTAAGACTGTAAATTTTAATGATAAAAAAAAGAAAGAAAAAAAGGTTCAAACAGGTTTTGGAAAAACAGTAGCAGTACCATTTATTAGCGGTGTACTAGGTGCAGGGCTTGTATTAGGAACTTGCTTTGGAGTGCCAAGCATCAGAAAAAATATATTAAATATAGATGCTAATAATAAAAATACTATTTCAACTAGCACAAGCGCAGCAACAGGGCCAATAAATACAACGCAAATATCTCTTGCGGATTATTCTGGAACGGGAATTGGAGTAGCACAAAAAGTACTACCATCTATAGTTGGCATAAAAGTAGAATATACAGTGAATTCAATATTTATGATGCAACAAGGAACAGCATCAGCAGAAGGATCAGGAATTATAATTAGTGAAGATGGATATATCTTAACTAATAATCATGTTATTAATTCTAGTTCAACATCATCTTACTATGAGATAGGGCAAGCAAATAAAGTATCAGTATATTTATATAATGATACTACAGAATATGAAGCTACCGTAGTTGGAACTGATGAACAAACAGATTTAGCTGTAATAAAAATAGACAAAACAGGATTAACAGCTGCTGAACTTGGAGATTCTGATGCGGTTCAAGTAGGAGAATTTTCAATGGCCATAGGAAACCCTCTTGGAATGCAAAGCTCTGTTACAGGGGGATTAATAAGTGCAGTAAATAGAGATGTTACTGATTCAGATGGTAAAACATTTAAACTAATTCAAACTGATGCAGCAATAAACTCTGGAAATAGTGGTGGAGCACTAGTAAATAGTGAAGGAAAAGTAATTGGAATAAATACATTAAAGGTATCTGCAACAGGTGTTGAAGGCATGGGATTTGCTATTCCAATCAACTCTGCAAAACCAATTTATGAGCAATTAATCCAATATAATAAAGTAAAAAGACCCTATATTGGAATTTCTGGAAGAGATTTAGATGAGCTTACTGCAAAAAGAAATAATTTAGTAGTAGGAATATATGTTGCAAGTGTAGATGAATTTTCGGCTGCCGAAAAAGCAGGCATAAAAGCTGGTGATGTTATAGTAAAAGCAGATGGAAAAGAAATTAAAACAATGAATGAGTTAAATGAAATAAAAAATACACACAATATAGGAGATACAATGACTGTAACTATAAACAGAAATGGAAAAGAGAAAGAGTTAACTGTAACTTTACAAGAACAATAAAACTACCAATTAGTTACATTTAGTTCACAAAATGGACAAAAAGTATTGGTAATATATAAGCATAGTTAGTAATAAATAAGTTACTCCGTTACTAACTAAAAAACAAAAACATCCCCTTTTATTTTCGGATCGATTGTCAAAGAGAAAAAATGGCAATCGATTTATTTTTAGCCTTGAAAAATATACTTTCATAATGTAAAATAGATAAGAAAAAAATATGAAATAGAATTATTAAAAATGATTGAGGAGTAAATTATGAAAAGAAATACAGGTATGGGGATGATAAAATTAATATTAATGTTACTGTTTATAATATTAATAGTGGCGACAACTGTCTATCTGGTTAGAATGCAATATAATAAAGTGAAAATAGAAACAATAAAAACAGACTTGCTACAAGTACAATGGAAAATAAAAGACTATATAGATAAGCAAACAGTGCAAGGTGAAGAAAAACAATACTTAGGAACTAAGCTAAGTGCAATGATAGATGATCCAATATTACAAGATTTTTTTAGTAATAAAATTTTATCAGAAGCAGAATATGAAAAATACTATGTATTAAAAGATGAAAACCTTGCTATAGCGGGACTAGAGATTACAAATTATACAGATAGTTATTTTATAATTAATTATGAAACATATGAAGTTATAGTATCTAAAGGATGTAAATATTCTAAAGAAGAGAACTTATATAAATTGTCAGATATACTATCTAAGACAAATACAGAGGAAGATGTAGAAGTAAATGAAAAAAATATAGAAGAATAAGAAAAGAGAAAATAAATGAAAGAAAAAGAAGAACAAAGATTAATTAAACTAAAGGAAATAGAAGAAGAGTTGTATAATTCTGGAACTAAATGTATATGTGGAATTGATGAGGCAGGAAGAGGTCCTTTAGCAGGTCCAGTAGTAGTGGCCGCAGCAATTATGCCGAGATACTCAATGATAGAAGGAGTAAATGACTCTAAAAAAGTATCAGAGAAAAAGAGAGAAGAGCTATACGAGATTATAACAAATGAGGCAATTGCTTATGGTGTTGGAATAATAGATCAAAAAGAAATAGATAGAATAAATATATTAAATGCCACTAAAGAAGGATTAACAATGGCAGTAAAAGAACTTTCAATTAAACCAGATTTAATAATAGTAGATGCATTAACTAAAATAGACACAGATGGAATTGACTATAGGTCTATTGTAAAAGGAGATGCAAAGTGCTATTCGATATCAGCTGCCTCTATAATAGCAAAAGTTACAAGGGATAGGATCATGAGACAGTGGGATGAAGTATATCCTCAGTACGGATTTGCAAAGCATAAAGGATATGGCACAGCAGAACATATTGCAGCAATTAAAGAATATGGTTTATGCCCATTACATAGATTATCTTTTGTGAAGAATATAGTTAAATAGTACAATGCCAAATTAAAGATTGTCAATAAGAAAGAGGTAAAGTTAGTGGATATATTAGATATAATAGGTAAGAAAAGAGATAAAAAAGAATTAACAAAAGAGGAGATAGAATACTTTGTAAAAGAATACACTGCAGGCAATATTGCAGATTATCAAGCTGCAGCATTAGTTATGGCTATATATATAAATGGAATGTCTATAGAAGAGACAACAAACTTAACTCTTGCAATGGCATATTCTGGCGATGTACTAGATTTATCATCTGTTGGAAATGTAGTAGATAAACATAGCACTGGTGGAATTGGAGATAAAGTAACCTTAATTTTAATGCCGATAGTTGCTTCTTTAGGAGTAAAAGTTGCAAAAATGTCTGGAAGAGGACTTGGATTTACAGGAGGAACTAAGGATAAACTCGAAGCAATACCGGGATATAAAACAGAGATAGACATAGATGAGTTTATAAATAATGTAAATAAAATAGGAATAAGCTTAATTGGTCAAACTTTAAACTTGGCTCCAGCAGATAAAAAACTCTATGCCTTAAGAGATACTATAAATTGTACTGCAAATATACCATTAATAAGCTCTAGCATAATGAGCAAGAAGATTGCAGCAGGAGCTAATAAAGTGGTTTTAGATGTAACTTGTGGAAGCGGAGCTTTTATGAAAAACGTAAAAGAAGCAGAAGAACTATCTAAGACAATGATAAACATCGGAAAACTAGCACAAAAAGAAACGGTATGCATTGTAACAAATATGGATCAGCCTCTAGGAAAAATGGTAGGAAATACACTAGAAGTAATTGAAGCGATAGAAGCATTACAAGGAAATATGCAGGAAGATGTAAAAAATGTTGTATTAGAATTAGGTGCGTATATATTAAAATTAGATGGCAAAGGTGATAATATAAACGAAAATAAGCTGAAAATAGAATACGCGATAAGTAATGGAAGTGCATTAAAAAAATTCCTAGAACTTATAGCAAATCAAGGTGGAGATACATCTTACATAGAAAACACAGAAAAATTTGAAAAAGCGAAATATAAAATTCCTGTAGTATCAGAAAAAAGTGGTTATATAGAAAAACTAGATGCAGAAGAAGTAGGAAAAATAGCAATGCATCTTGGAGCTGGAAGGATAAGAAAAGAAGATAATATTGATTACGCTGTTGGGATTGAATTAGTAAAAAAAGTTGGAGATAAAGTTGATGAAAATGAAAGCCTAGCTTATATACATGCTAACGATGAAGAAAAAGGATATAGAGCAGTTGAACAATTACGTGAAGTATACCAGATTGGTGCACAAAAAGTGGATAAGACGCCTGATATACTAGAAATAATTGAATAAAAAATGAAAAAATAAATGATTCTTGCTTAAGAACCATTTATTTTTATATAATTTACAAAGAAATTTTTATATTATTATTTATACTATCTCGAGAGTCAAGCCCTAAATTTGTAAGAGTAGTATATAAATCCTTATCCTTTAAAAATCTATTTACATTTTTTAAAGATACTCCTGTAGAGAATGCTAAAGATTCAACAGTAACAGAAGAGTCAGAATCATTTAAAAAATTCTTTAATTGATTAATATCATTTTCATCTTTAGATTCACAATTAGGACATACTGAGTTTTTTGATGCAAAAAAACATCCACAACGTTCACATTTATTTAAATTCATTAGTAACCTCCTATGCACAAAAATTGTATTCTGTTTCATATTGTACCACAAGAATGTAAAAAATAAAAGAAAAAAATAAAATTTTATGTTATATTTTAACAGATAGTGAAAATTATAATTAATATATACTTAGAATAATGGTTACTATGTATCTTTATTACAGTTATATTAAAAAAATAGAAAAATTAAGTTTTATCTTCATTGTATTGATAAACATTTTCATCTAAAACATAATTTTTTAAATCTTTATTA
>CAYPES010000057.1:0-6165 GCA_964409925.1 uncultured Clostridium sp.
ATTTAGCAAACACAAGAAAATCAACAAATAAAAAGTTAGCAGAAGCGGAACGAGAACTTGAAAATGCTAAAGTTGAAATATCGGAAAATGAAGCAAAACTAGAAGATGCTAGAAAAGAAGCGGAAGAAAAATTAGATGAAGCACAACAAAAATTGAACGATGCAAGAACCCAAATAAGCAAAATAAAGAAACCTACATGGTACATTTTAGACAGAAATTCCAATTATGGATATGTCGAATATATTCAAGATACAGATAGAATAGCTAATATTTCTAAAGTATTCCCAGCAGTGTTCTTTATAGTAGCTGCTTTAATCAGTTTAACATCTATGTCTAGAATGATAGAAGAACAACGTGTACAAATAGGAACATTGAAAGCTTTAGGATATAATAAAATAGACATATCTATAAAATATATTATATATGCGTTATTAGCCACAATGATAGGTGGTATAATAGGAATGAGCATAGGATTTTACTTAATTCCTAATATAATATGGAGCATGTATGAAATGATGTATACATTGCCAGAGGTACAGTTAAAGTATAGGCTAAACATTGGATTGATTGGTTTAATATTTGCTTTGATATGTACCTTAGGAGCAACAATATATACTTGCATAAATCAATTGAAAGAAAAACCAGCAAATTTAATGCTACCAAGAGCTCCAAAACCAGGTAAAAGAATTTTGTTGGAAAAAATAAAATTTATTTGGTCAAGATTTAAATTTACACAAAAAGTGACTGCAAGAAACATATTTAGATATAAAAAGAAATTCTTAATGACCATTATAGGAGTAGCTGGCTGTACAGCACTAATAGTAGCTGGATTCAGTATAAGAGATTCTGTAAGTCAAATGATTCCAAAGCAATATGGTGAGATTTTTAAATATGATGGAATAATTACTTTAAATGATGATGTAACAAATAGCCAAATACAGGATGAGATAGAAAAAATAGGGAAAAAAGAAATTATAGATAGCACAATGTCTTGCTATATGAAGACAGCAGAAATTACTAATATAGAGAATTCACAAACATTAAACTTAGTTGTAATAAATTCAAATGATAATATATCAAATTTTATTAATATAAGGTCAAGAAAAAATAAAACGATATATAGTTTAGACAATGAGAAAGTAATCATCTCAGAAAAAATAGCAAAATTATTAAACATAAAAGTTGGAGACAAAATTACGATAAAAAATACAGATAACATAGAAAAAGATGTAATAGTAGGAGCAATATCAGAAACATATATAAATCATTATATTTATATGTCAAGCAACTTATATAATACATTATATGGAGAAAATAGTTACAAACCAAACACAATATTAATAAAAGAAAAAGAAAACACGGAAATAGACCAAGAAGAAAAATTAGGAAAAACATTATTAGATAATAAAGATATAGCATCTGGAGTATCCTTCTTATCAAATACTAAGGATGTATTTGGAGAGGTCATGGATAAAATGCAACTTGTAGTATATATATTAATTATCTCAGCAGCGTTACTTGCATTTGCAGTTTTATATAATTTATCTAATGTAAATATAAGTGAACGTATAAAAGAGCTAGCAACTCTAAAAGTTTTAGGATTTTATAATAAAGAAGTATTCAACTATATTACAAAAGAGACAAGAATATTAACAGGAATAGGAATTATATTGGGGTTAGTTGCAGGATATTTCCTAGGAATGTATATAATAAAAACTTGTGAATTAGATATGCTAATGTTTGTGCAAGAAGTAAAGCCAATGAGTTTTGTATATGGATTTGTAATCACAATAATATTTGCTGAAATTGTAAACATTGCAGTAAAACATACTTTAAAGAAGATAAGCATGGCTGATTCGTTAAAAAGTGTAGATTAAGGTTAATTAATATTTAATTCAATATTTATGTAGTAATAAACATAGTAGTAACAATAAAAATAGAGAATAATTAAATGTATTGCAATAAGTGGGAAAATCTGTTATAATTTGGAAATATAAGGAGATGTGCTTAGGAGGAAAAATGGCATATATAGAATTTAAAAATGTAGTAAAAGAATATATAGTAGGAGAGAACAGAATAAGAGCTTTAGATGGAGCAAACTTTGAAATAAACAAGGGCGAGCTAGTAGTCATAGTAGGCCCAAGTGGAGCGGGTAAAACTACAGCTTTGAATATTTTAGGCGGAATGGATAATGTAACATCAGGAGAAGTTATAATAGATGGAGCATATGTAAACAACTATTCTGAAAAAGAGCTAACATATTATAGAAGAGAAGATATAGGGTTCGTATTCCAGTTTTATAATTTGATACAAAACCTAACGGCAATAGAAAATGTAGAACTTGCAACTCAAATATGTAAAAATCCATTAAGCCCCAAAACAACAATAGAAAAAGTTGGGTTAAAAAATAGAAAAGATAATTTTCCATCACAACTATCAGGAGGAGAGCAACAAAGAGTTGCAATAGCTAGAGCCATAGCTAAAAATCCAAAAATTTTGTTGTGTGATGAACCAACAGGAGCATTAGATTACAATACAGGAAAACAAATATTAAAACTATTGCAAGATACATGTAGAAAAGAAAAAATGACAGTAATAATAATAACTCACAATAGCGCAATAGCTCCAATGGCAGATAAAGTAATACATTTTAAAAATGGAAAATCTGAAGATATAGTTATAAACGAAAGACCTAAATCGATAGATGAAATAGAATGGTAAACTAGAGAAGTATAAAAATATTCATAAGATAAATTATGGTATTTTTATACTTTTTTATCTCGAAAAATATATTAAAAAGTAGGTATAGCAATGAGAACAGCGTACATAAAAGAAAATTTAAGAAAGATAAGTAAAACAAAAACAAGATTTATTTCACTAGTATTAATAGTAACACTAGGGGTATTATTTTTTACTGGAATGAATTCTGTATCCCCAGATATGGAAAAAACTATGAATGAATATTTAAAAGAATACAATGTTACAGATATTCAAATATTGTCAGAGCTTGGTTTTACAGATGAAGATATTTCAGTAATAAAAAATATAGAAAATGTAGTAGAGGTTATACCAAGCCATATCTATGATGTGATTCTTGAAAAAGATGGAAAGCGCATGCCTGTAAGAACAAACTCTATAAATATAGAACAGAATGTAAATAAGGTGCAAATTTTAGAGGGAAGATACATAAAAAAACAAAATGAATGTTTAATTGATGAAAGACTTGTAGATGAGCATAATTATAAAATTGGAGATGTTATTACTCTTAAAAGTGGAAATGATGATGACATAAATGAAGAATTAACAAATATCTCTTTCACGATAGTTGGAAAAATAAGAACACCAACATATATTTCTAAATATTATGGCTCTACAGAATTAGAAAATGGAGAGCTATTAGGCTGCATATATATTTTAGATACTGTGTATAAATCAGACATATATACCAACGTATATGTTAAAACAGACATACCAAATGATATAGCAAAATTAAGTGATGAGTACAAACAAAAACTAGAAAAAATAGTAGAAAAAGTTGAAAAGCTTGGAACAGATAGAGCTACTATTAGATATAATGACGTGTATAATGAAAATTATGAAGATGTATTAGAAGCAAAAAATAAGATAGCAGATGCTAAATCAGAATTGAAAGATGCAAAAGAAGAACTAAATAATGCGAAAAATACGTTAAACGATTTATCACACCAGATATATACTGGAAGAATAACTTTAGATTCTACGAAAGTAAGTAGTCAAGAATTATTTAAAAATTATTATAACACCTTGCAATCTGCAAAGGAAAAGATAGAAAATAATTCTGAAAAATTAGAAAATGTGCAAAAACAGATAGAAGTAGCAAAACAAGAACTTGAAAATGCAAAATTGGAATATAGTAACAATGAAACTGAATTAAATAATTTAAACAATCAGATAGAACAGTTAATTTATTTATTATCAAATATGGACAAGACTACAGGAGAGTATGCAATATTAAACCGAAAAATAATGTATTTAGAAGAAATATATAAAAACAGATTAACGCATTTATCAAATGCAAAAGAAAAAATTGATATAGCAGATAAAGAACTATCAGCCAAAATTGCAGAAATAAATGAATCATCTCAGAGATTAGATATAGCAAAACTAGAATATGAATATGGAAATGATGAATATGAGAAACAACTGATCCAATATAATACAGAAGTGAATAAATCAGAGAATAGTATAAATTATTATGTAAAACTATTAGAAGATGGACGCAAAACATATTTTATAAACTTATCACAATACAATGAAGAAAAAGAAAAAGCAGATAAAGAGATAGCTGAAAAAGAGCAAGAAATACAAGATGCAGAAAATAAGTTAGAAAAGCTAAGTGGAAAATGGTATGTGATAGGATTGTATGATAATGAAGGGTTTAAGGCTTTTAAGAATGACTTAGAAAAAGTGGGAATAATGGGCAAAGTATTTCCCGTAATGTTCTTTATAGTGGCTGCACTAGTATCTATAACAACAATAACAAGAATGATAGAAGAAGATAGAGGAACAATAGCAACAGAAAAGGCACTAGGCTATAGCAAAGCCACAATAATATCGAAATACGTATTGTATTCGATGTCGGCAGCAATTATAGGAATAGCGATTGGAACACTAATAGGAAGTTATATAATTACAGGTGTACTATATAATGCATATAGAATACTATATGCATCACCAGACTTAATAATGGAGATAAATCCAATATGCCTTGGAATTGCAATACTTATAACTTTTGCATCAACTGTTTTATGTGCAATAGTTATAACATGGAAAGAACTAAATTGCAAAACGGCAGAGCTAATGAGACCTAAAGCACCAAAAGAAGGGAAAGAAATATTTTTAGAAAAATGCCGTGGTTTTTGGGAGAGATTAAGCTTTTTATTAAAAGTAAGTATTAGAAACATATTTAGATATAAAAGAAGGCTATTCATGGCGGTAATAGGAATTGCAGGCTGTACAGCATTAATTTATACAGGCTTATCGCTAAAAGAGTCTGTAGATAAAATTGCAATAAAACAATATGGAGAAATAAAATCATATGATATGCAAGTAAATTTAGATTACGAAATGAGCTTTGAGGATTTAAAAGAAACTTTAGAATCAGTTAAAGAAACAGATAAAATAACATCTGCAACTTATGTAAGAGAAAAATCTACCGACATAGAGGCAAATGGAATAAGCAAAAATATTTTCTATCTAGTAGGAGAACCTCAAGAAATATCGAATTACATAAAATTACAAAACAGAAAAACTAAAAAGAATTTAATGTTAAGTGAAAATGGAGTAATAATATCAGAAAAACTTGCAAATACTTTGAAGGTAAAGGTAGGCGATATAGTTACTATCGGAGAAAATGACAATAAAAGTGATGCTATAATAACAGGAATAACAGAAAATTATTTATTTAACTATGTATACATGACACCAAGCTTGTATGAATCGATATTTGATGAAGAAATAATGTATAATGAAATATTAGCAAATACAGAAGAACTAACAGAAGAACAAGAAAAAGAATTGGCATCAACCTTAAAAGAAAATAGTAAAATCAGTGGAATATCATTAATAAGAGTTATAAATGAAGAATACAAAAAAAGCTTAGAAAGTCTAATGAGTATAGTATTTTTATGCATTGGTTGTGCAAGCTTATTGTCATTTATAGTATTGTTTAATCTAAATAGTATAAACATAGAAGAAAGAAAAAGGGAACTTGCAACAATACAAGTGCTAGGCTTCTACGATAAAGAGGTATCAAGTTATGTATTTAGAGAAAACCTAATACTTACAGTATTAGGAGGCATAGCTGGACTATTTCTTGGAACTGTAATACTAGGACCAATTATGAAAAGCGGAGAAGTAGAAACTATATACTTACCAGTAGAATTAAACTGGATAACTTTTGTGATATCCTTCGCGATTACAATGATATTTACTCTTATTACAAATAAAATTATGAATAAAAGGTTGAAGAAAATTGATATGATAGATTCATTGAAAAGTATAGAATAATATATCTAATTATCTTTTCTTTTATAAATATTTGTAGTAAAATAATATTACAAAAGATGGGAGATAAAAAATATGAGAAATAGAAGAAACACAAGAAGAAAAAATGTAGTATTAGAT
>CAYPES010000058.1:0-6153 GCA_964409925.1 uncultured Clostridium sp.
AATATTATTTGCGTATTACCACCAGACATCATCATACATAAAAATGGTGGTTCAAGTTCCTTATACGTAATATAATTTGCTGCAATATGTCCTTTTATGTGGTTTATTCCAATTAAAGGTTTATTCAATGCATAGCTTAAAGCTTTAGCATAAGACACTCCTACTAATAGTGCTCCAACTAATCCTGGTCCATATGTACAAGCTATGGCATCTACACTATTTATATTAATATTTGCATCCTTTACAGCTTTTTTCATTACATTAGAAATAGCTTCTACATGGGTTCTCGAAGCTATCTCTGGAACTACTCCTCCAAATTTCTCATGTATACTTATTTGTGTATCAATTACGTTAGATAATATTTCTCTTCCATTTTTTACAATCGATACAGATGTCTCATCGCAACTTGATTCTATACCGCATTATTAATATATCTTTCATTATTTTCACTTTCTAATACTATAATTTAAAAATTCCAAACATTGCCGCAACTAATGAGTATATTCCTTGGTATACTACATTTATTACAGGTGATATTATATAACTAACTATATTAGTTACCCATAAAATGACAAAAATTATATAAAATATTTGTCTATTATTTACAAACCATGTTTTAGCTTTATATGGTAAAAAGTGCATTAATATTTTAGAACCATCTAAAGGTGGTAGTGGTAATAGGTTAAATACTCCTAACCCTATGTTTACACTAATTGCCATTTGCAAAGTCAATACAATAACAACTCCTGCTTGTGATATAACAAAAAGTGGTGCAAAAGTACTTATTGTGAATAATATAATTGTTAATACCAATGCAATTATTATATTCATTAGCGGTCCTGCTAATGCTACTATTGCTTCTTGTGCAGACATTGACCTTTTTCTATTAAAGTTAGTTGGATTTATTTCCACAGGTTTTCCCCATCCAAAGTGCACAAATACTAACATAAAAAATCCAATTGGATCTAAATGGGATAAAGGATTCAGGTTTAGTCTCCCTTGACGTCTTGGAGTATCATCTCCAAGTTTATCTGCTGCAAAAGCATGTGCAAACTCGTGAAATGTTATAGCAATTATTACTCCTGGTAAAGTAAGTAATAATGCTAACAGTTCCATTGGATTTTGAGCATATTGTATAATTGTGCTTATTGCTAAAACAGCAATAATTATATATATAATTCTTCTATCTATATTAAACATATTTCCAACCTTTCACTTTTTTGATGTTTATATTATATACTAGAAAAACAAATCTGTAAATATTTTTTATATTATTTATGTTTACTGAATTATTTTCTAAGTGTACTTACTTTTTTAAATAATCTACCACGTTATTCATGTTACATATATTTTGGTTAATTAAATTTTGTACCTTTTTTCTTCTCTATTTTAAGCTACATCCTTTTTTCTTAATTCCTTTGCATGTGATATTGCTACTTCTGTGATGTCTCCTGATGCTATTCTTGCTATTTCTTCAATAGTTTCATTCTCATTTAACAATTTTATTTTTGTATTTGTTTTATTTTCTTGTACTTCCTTGTATATATAGTAATTATATTCTCCTCTGGCTGCAATAGATGCCAAGTGTGTTACAATCAATACTTGGTGATTTTTTGATATTTTTCTTAATTTTATTCCTACTGAATTTGCAGCTTTTCCACTAATTCCTGTGTCTATTTCGTCAAATATTAGTACTGGCACTTCATCAATATCTGATAAAACTGTTTTTATTGCTAACATTATTCTCGACATTTCTCCACCAGATGCTATTTTGCTTAATTTTTTCTCATCTTCTCCTAGATTTGTTGTTATTACAAACTCGACATGGCTTTTTCCATTTGTACTAAAATCTTCATCCTCGATAATCTTCGCATTGAATTTAGCATTTTTCATTTCTAATTCTGTTAATTCTTGATTTATTTTTTCACTTAAAGTAGTCGATTTTTCTTTTCTACTTTGTGTTACTTCATTGCAAATTATATTCATTTCGTTTTCAATTTTGAATATTTTTTCCTTGATTTTCTTATTTTCTTCTTCTAGATTCTCTATTCTATTAATTTCTTCTTCTAATTCTTCTTTGTATTTCAATATTTCGTCTATAGTATTTCCATATTTTCTTTTTAAAGAGTATATTTCATCTAGTCTTTCTTCTATTTCATTTCTCTCTTCTTCATCAAAATATACCTCATCTTTCATGCTTGCTACATCTCTTGAAAGTTCTTGCACTTCATAATATATATTTTTTAGTTCTATAAGTCTTTGGCTGTATTTTTCGTTTATCGTTTCTATTTTTTCTAATGCCCTTATAGAATCATTTACAACATCTATTACAGTTCCTTCTAAGTTATTACTTACATTATTCAAGGCTTCTGCCACCTTTTCTGAATTCATTATCATTCTTCTTTTTTCTTCTAATTGCTCGTCTTCACCTTGTTTTAGTTTGGCAGATTTTATTTCTTTATATTGATATTGTAGTAAATCTAATTTACGCTGTTTTTCTATCTCATCTCCATAGTTATTTTTTAAAGTTACTTTTAAATTAGTATATTCATTATATAAATCTAAATACTTTTCGTTTTTCTCAGCAATTTCATTTCCTATAAATTTATCTAGGTATTTAGTATGAAATTCCGTATCCATTAATGTTTGGTTGTCATACTGTCCATGTATATCTATTATATTTTTCATAAAGTTTCGTAACTCATTTACAGACACTAACCTTCCGTTTATTTTGCATAGGTTTTTCCCTGACGTATTTATTTCTCTTGATACCACAATGTTTCCGTCTATAGCATATGGACTATCTGGTAAGAATAAAGCTAATTCGACAAATGAAACATTTTGCCCTTTTCTTATCATATCTTTTGAAAATCTTCCACCAGCGATTATTCCTAACGAATCTACAATTAATGTTTTTCCTGCACCAGTTTCTCCAGTTAAGACATTTAATCCTTTGTTCAAATCTATAATTAGGTCATCTATTATTCCTATATTTTTTATATGTAATGTTGTAATCATACCTGCCTCCTATACACAAATCTTTGTTCGTATATATATTACATTTTATTTTTTTGTTTGTCAATACATTCTACAAAATTTTGTTTGTTTTTTATCGACACTTTTCGTGTTTTATTATATAGGCATTCTTTCTTCTATTTCTTTAAATTGGGATATTATTGGTGACAAAAAAATTCTATAATAGAATTAAATTCCATTATAGAATTTTATACTTGGTGACCCCTACGGGAATCGAACCCATGATTCGGCCTTGAGAGGGCCGCGTCTTAACCGCTTGACCAAGGGGCCAAGTAAAAACTACTTATTTAATATACCATTTTTACTGACTTTAGTCAACTAGTTATGCAAATTTTTTAACATTTTGTATCATTTTCCTCCGTCCCCATTTGTCCTTTTTCTATACACATATTTAATATTTCCTTTAGTCTTTGGTCTTGTTTGGTTAAATATAAATATCCAATTAGTGCTTCAAATGCAGTTGAGTATCTATATTCCTCTACTGTTGAGTTTTTAGGTAAATGATGGTTTTCTGCGTTTCTGCCTCTTCTTACAATATCTTTCTCTTCTTCCGTTAATTCTTCATAAATTTTATTTAATATTTTAACTTGTGCATCTGCCTTTACATATTTTATGGCTTCTATATGTAGCATGTGTGGCTTTAGTCTTGTAGTGTTTATTAAATGTGTACGTATAAATAATTCATAGACTCCATCACCAATATATGCCCATGTTAGTGGAGACATTGTATTTACATCTGCAATTTCTTTTTTTCTATTAATTAATTCAATCAACTTATTCCTCCATTTATAACTATAATGTTGCTTTCTCTAATGTTATTTTTCCTAAGTTTCCAGTTCTAAAATCCTCTAGTATTATTCTCGATACTTTTTCTAAATCTATATTGTTTCCTTTTACTATAGCGCCTCTTTTTTCTCCAATATAATTCATTATTTCTACAATTTTTTCGTTTTCTTCTATCTCAGAGTTGTGTAGAATTTTCTCTAATATATCTGGATTTAGTTTATATCGTTCTATCACATTTTGTATATATTCTGATACCATGTATTTTATAAAATTATAAGCAATTTCTTTTTCATCTAATACATCACTTTTAATGGTTCCTGTAAATGCTAAATTTAAGGCTGTTTCCTGTTTATCTATTCTTGGCCACAATACACCGGGGGTATCTAATAGTTCAATATTATTTGATAGTCGAATCCATTGTTTGTTTTTGGTTACTCCCGGCTTATTTCCTACTTGCATAGCCGATTTATTTGATACCCTGTTTATAAAAGATGACTTTCCTACATTCGGTACACCTATTATCATTGCTCTTGCTATTTTGGTTCTTCCTTTTTGTTCTGCAATTTTTCTTTCTTCTTGCATCATTGTATTTATTTGCCTAATTATTTTATTTACGCCATCTCCGTTATTCGAATTGCATAATATTACTGGAATATGTATTTTGGAAAAATAGCTTACCCAATTTTCATTCTCTTTTTCGTTTGCCAAGTCACATTTGTTTAATACAATGATTCTTTTTTTATTTTTTATTAACTTTTGAATTTCTGGGTTTTGACTAGAAACTGGTATTCTTGCATCCAATATCTCTATAACTATATCCACTAATTTTAGGTCTAATTCTACCTGTTTCATTGTTTTTGCCATGTGTCCTGGGTACCAGTTGATATTAGTCTTGTCTCGATTTTGTTCCATTATTATCACTTCCTTACTATGCACTAATTTCTCAACAATTTTTCTAAATTTTTAGTTATATCCTCAATATTTTTGTATGGAATTAACTTTATTCTTTTATTTCCTCTTATCATAGTTGATACTTTTTTTGTATAATTTTCATCATATATTGCAATTATTTTTTTTCCTATCTTGTCAGCAAAACCTAATTCATATCCAACACCGAGAGAAGGAATTGAAACCTCTGCAAACAAGATATCTGCCATCATTAATTGCTTTTCCAAACTTTTGAATATATCTTCATCGCTTTGATATTTCTCATTTTCAATTGTGTTTGGATCTGCTATTTGCTTATCAAGAACTTCGCCATATTTTTCTAGTTCTTCTATTAAAATTTTATATGTATCAATTTTTTGTGTTCCACCATAAATTGAACCTGAAACATAAATTTTCATACTTATTGCCTTTCTATTATAGTGTTCTATAATTATTCTTGTCTTCTCTTTCATCCTTCTTCATATCGTATTTTTTATTTCTATAGAACCAGTCTGTTTTTTTATCTGTTGGATGAAGTTGTCTGTTTTTATCTAATAATAAATCCAAGAATGTAAATATTGGTAGTGCTACTCCTACTAAAGAAAATAATACATTTATGTAATCGTCTATCATTCCCCCTACAGTCATCATTTGTTGTAGATTGTTGAATAGTGCTACTCCAAAATAGCCAAAATAACCAATCATATATATAACTGAGCCTAAGAATTTTCTTTTAGCTATTAGTATAAAAGCTAATAGTGCCACAAATATCATTGTAATTTCTAAGTTCATATCTGTCGGCTGAATTAAAAACTCCATTCCCATAGAATATGTATATGTTGCAATTATTCTTAATAACCAAAACATTACGTCTAACGACAATATCATCCACGTACTAAATTTTTGCATCTTCGTTTCCTCCTTAGCAAAAAGAACAGTCTTATAAGACTGCTCTTCTAATTATTAGTCTACAAAATCAAATTCGTCTTTAAATTTGTCTTTAAATATGTCGAATACTCTGTTTAATGTTTCTTCATTATCAACACTTACATAAGACTCAAGATCACTGCCGTCTTCGCTGTCTTCTACTTTTAGTATTACTACTTCTCCTGCTCCTTCATCTTCTGTATCGTCTGCAGGTAGTAGTACTACATATTCTTCATCGTCTAAATCTATTAAATCTAAGAATTCGAATCTTGCTTCCTCTCCATTTTCATCGTTTAATACTATTATGTTATCTTCTAATTCTTCTCCTGAATTATTTGTTGTGTTTTCATTATTCATTACTTATTTTCTCCTTTCGATTTCACTTTTATTTTTTATTTGTATTTCTACAAAAATAAAATCATTTTATTTATATATACTATTATCTTTCAATTTTGTCAATTATATTCAATTATCTTT
>CAYPES010000059.1:0-6104 GCA_964409925.1 uncultured Clostridium sp.
TAAAATGAGCCGAAATATCGTGTCGTCACATAATCTACGTGCGCTCGATATGAGCTACGAAATTTTATAAAAATATAATTATCTCTAAAAGCAAAAAATAATCAGTGAACTATAACATTATCTGTTCACTCCATCATCCGCATCCGGTGGTACTGATACTTTTCTTCTTTTCTCTTCTAATTCTTGTATTTCTGGGTACAATTTATATAAAGCTTCTTTATGAGACAACAATCTTATATTATTCCCTTGTATATCGTAACACATTGGCAAATTCATATATACCGTTTCAGGATCATTATCAAGTCCTTCTATTATCGCTAGCAAGTCTCTCTTTTTATAATTAGCATATGATAATTCTCCATATAGGCACTTTTGTTTCGTTTCTTCATCCCAATATTGAATCTCTATCTCAGGGAACATTTCTGGTTGCATTCCGTTATTTTGAGCATATTTGCTGTTCATGTGTACTATTTTGTGAATTCCATTATATTTTGTGTCGGTCTTTTTTCTATGGTCTTTTGTTGCATCTACTACTAGTATTTCTCTTAATTCTTTTTCTATTTTTACTAAGTCATCATAATCTCCAATTATTCTTAAACCAAAACAGTCGTCAACAGCTTTCTTTCCTATATTGTCGTATGCTGACTTAAAACTTTTTATTCTGCCACTAATCAAAACTTTATTACTTATTCTTGAAGCATCTTGCATCTTTTGAACTATATATCCAATCATCGCAGCTGTTATCTCATATCCTCTACGTCGTTGTTCTATATATTCATAATAACTTGCTCTCATTTCCTCTATGCTTTTCATATTTTTCCTCTCTTTCTCTTTGGCATTTATATATTGTACCATATATTGGTAATTTTTTCAATAAAAACTTACATACATTTTACGACACAAAAAAATACCCATTAAAGGGTATTTTTTAATTATTCAGCTTCGTTTTCAGAATCAGATACAGCTTCAGTACTTGGTTCTGGGTCTTCTGCTTCCTCATATTTTTCTAATACAGCTTTTGTAAGTTTATCTCTTACTTGTTGATTGATAGGATGAGCTATATCATAATACCTATCATTTTTCTTTCTTCTAGGCATAGCTATGAATAAACCTTCTGGTCTCTCTATAACTTTGATTTCATGAACAACAAATTCATTATCAAATGTTATTTGGGCAACTGCTTTCACTCTATTTCCTGAATTAACTTTTCTAACACGTACTTCTGTAATTTCCATTTGAGCACCGCCTTCCAATGTTTTTTTATTTTGTACAATTATTTAGTATGTACACTTATATTATTCTCCATAATATATTTTTTTCCTTCTATTTTTTTAAAATTTTTCTTTTTTTAGCAAATATTTTTTGTTACAGTTCACTGTAACTATTTTTTATCATATATTTTTATGATAATTAATATATTTTACTATGTATAATATACTTTTTATAAAACATGTTGAAAAAGTTCATTTTTAAGTATATAATATATCGGTAATAAGCAAATATACGCAAAGGAGTGCTTAAATTGGTTAATTTAGAAGAGTTAAAAAAATATAAACATATACATATGATAGGAATTGGCGGAACAAGTATGAGTGGTATAGCTGATATTTTAAAAAAATGGGGGTTTTACGTTACAGGTTCTGATGCGAGTTCGTCAGAGTTAGTTGATAAACTACAAGATAATGGTATTTCTGTTGTAATCGGACATGATTTAGATAATTTAAGAAAAGCTGATTTAGTTATATATAGCGCTGCAATTTCTAAAGATGATGCTGAATTACAGGAAGCTAAAAGATTAAATATTGAGACGATGGAAAGGTCTACTTTTCTTGGATTAATTACTAAAGCTTTTAAAGAAACTATTAGTATTTCTGGTACACACGGTAAAACAACTACTACATCTATGCTTTCAGTGTGTTTTTTAGAGGCACACAAGGATCCATCTATTCAAGTTGGAGCAATCTTAAAACAGATAGATGGTAATTATAGAGTAGGTAATAGTGACTATTTTATATTAGAGTCTTGTGAATATGTAGAAAGCTTTTTAAAATTTCATCCTAAAACAGAAATCATTCTAAATATCGACAATGACCATTTAGATTATTTTAAAGACTTGGATCATGTAAAAAGTTCATTTGTGAAATTTGTTAAATTATTACCAAAAAATGGTTTATTAATACTAAACGCAGATGATCCAAACTCTGCTGATTTGTATAAGCATACAAATGCAAAAATTGTAACATTTGGTATTCAAAATGAGAAATCTAATTTCATTGCTAGAAATATTACTTTTGATAATAATGGTTTTGCCCTTTTTGATGTATATAGAAATAATTCATTCTTTAAGAGTATAAAACTTTCTGTCCCAGGAATGCATAATGTATATAATGCATTAGCTTGTATTGCAACTTGCTATGAATATGGAATTGATAAAGAACTTATAAAATCTGGTCTTTTTAAATACACAGGTGCTCATAGAAGATTTGAATTAGTTGGTAGTACAAATGGTGCTTATGTTTATGATGACTATGGTCATCATCCTACAGAAATTAAAGCTGTATATGATGCAATGAAAAAAAAGAAATATAATAGATCTTGGGTAATTTTCCAACCACATACTTATAGTAGGACTAAAAGTTTATTAAATGATTTTTCTCAAGCTTTATCTGGGTTCGACAATATTATCGTTACAGATATTTATGCAGCAAGAGAATCAGACACTTTAGGTGTTTCTTCTCAAGACTTAGTTAATCAAATTAATATTAATAGGGTTGGTAAGCAAGCTCTTTATATGTCAGATTTTGACGAAATTGCAAAATATATACGAGACAGAGTTATGCCTAATGACATAGTTTTAACAATAGGTGCTGGAACAGTAACTAACATAGGTCCAAAAATAATAGGGAAATAAAAATAATGGAGTGAATGATCTTGATTCACTTCATTATTTTCTTTATTATTTTTTGTATTCGTTTTTTTCTAATTCTGGGTATTCAAATTCTTGTCCTGTTTCAGTTATATTTCCTCGAGTAGTATGATTCTCGTTCATTTTTTTGGAACCTTGTAAAAAGTATTTATGTTTTACAGAATTTGTTACGTAGCCAAATCCTTTTACTATAGGATCGTCCCATGTTGTATCTACAGCATACCACTTTTCATCTATTTGAACATAATTCCATGCATGATTTTCTGTTATTCCTTCTGAATTTGTAGCTGTTCCGCTAACTAATATGCATGGTATTCCCAGTTCATCTAAAATATATTTAAAGGCCTCCGCATATCCCTCACATACAGCAGATTTATTTATTAAAGCTCCATACAAATTATATGTATTAGCATTCTGGATATCTAGACTATATTCCAAATTTTCTATAATCCAATCATGAACCTGTAGTACTTTGCTATATTTGTCCCCTGTAACATTTCTTATTATACTATCTCTATTGTCTTTTATTTGATTTAGTATTGAGTTTACATCTATTTTGCTCGTTAGTCCATCTTTCAAATATCCTGTTTCATCTTCAGAAACTATAGCAAGAGAATATGTCACATTATTTAAATGTGTTGTTTTCTTTATATTTAAGCTTATCTTTGACACATCTATAAAAAATATATCCATTCGATCTAATGATAGTGCATCCCACGCTGATTGAAAATCTTTATTCAGCATTTCTTCTCCATTATCATATTTTAGCACATTTGCAACTTCATTTGCTAGTTTTATTTTATATGTGCCTGTTTTCATGTTATTTAGATTGTTTTCTATTGAAGCATATATCAATTTTGCATTATCATTTAGCTGATTATAATAATACTTATTATTGATTACTTCTTCAAAGTTATATTCTTCATTATTTTGTATATTATTTTGTATATCTGCTTTAATCGTCGGAATGGTTGTACCGGTTGAATTTATAGTTTCTATATTGTTTTTCTTTATTTCCAAAGTAGACTCTATTGCATTAGAGCTATACTCAGTAATGATTGGCTTTTTGTTGTCTTTTATTAATAAATATATGTATGTTATTAAAGTAAGACTGATCAGTAATAGAATTGCATTTATTAGAATATACATTTTTTCTTCTTTTGTCTTTTTAGCCATGTGGTAATCCTCTTTTTAATATAATTTTATAATCGCGTGAAGTAAACTATCATCAAGCGACTTAATCGTAACTATGTTCTGGTTATCTTCTTTTGTATATATGCACTTTATTTTATCATTTAATCTTATTTGTTTTTTATACATTATCTCTATATTGTTAAATCCACATTTCTCGTAAATATCTTGTGGTAATGCTTCGTATGCAAAATCTAAATAATATAAATTATGTACATGCTTATTTACGTCTATATCTCTTCTTTGTGCTTTATACTCTATCTGACTTTCTTTAGTTTTTGGTTCTTTCAATTTAAAATTGTAATCTGATTCAAATACTTTCTTTGACTCACATTTATAAGGTTCTATTAGTTCAGGAGTAATTTCTGCCAAATGTCCATTATTTATATCTACTATAGCCCATTTGCTTGTTGCTATTATGCATAAATTACCTGATTCATCATATATTTCGTAGTCTCTGTATGTAAAAGCTCTATTAGCCTCTCTTCCCCATGTGTTTACAGTTAGCTCTTCATTATATTTTGGTCTCAATATTACTTTTACTTTCCACCCTAGTAATATCCAACTAACCCCTGTAGCTTCTATACTATTTAATCCTAAATTTAATGACTCTGAATGCCTTCCTCCTGCATTCTCTAGTATCCTTATTATAGCTTTATTGGTTATTCTGTTCGAATATCCTACATCTTCAAGTCCAATTATAGTTTTGCATTTATATATTGCCATTTTTCTCCTCTTTTCTAATTTATGCTTATATTTTTATTATATTTCATTTATTTTATTTTTGCAATTCTATTTTTTATTTCTACAATTTTGTTACAGTTCACTATATACAATTTTAAATATATAAGAGATAATTAACATTTTTAAAAAATGAAACTGAAAATCCGTTTTCGAGGAGTTGTTTAAAAATCTGGAACATATTCTTCTTCATGTTCACCTAATTCTTGCATATATCCATTTTCTATATCTAAGGTATATAGATATTTTTCTATCTCTCGATATTCTTTATTAGTCAACTTTCTATTTAAAAGTTCGTCTTTCTTCGCTTTATATGTTGGAAAATATTGAGACATTATGCTTACATATGCTTTTTTATCTACATTTTCCTTTAACCATTTTAATATATGTTTAGAATTTTGTATGTGCCCTGGTAGTATCAAGTGTCTTATTATTACCCCTTTTTTCATAATGCCATTATTATCAAATTCTGGTATTCCAATTTGATTTATCATTTCTAATATTGCATTTGTTGCTGTGCTAAAATATTTTGGAGCTCTTGAATATTTAATGGACAACTCATCAGAATAATATTTTAAATCTGGCAAATATATATCTACATAGCCTTTTAAATCTTTTATAGTCTCAACGTTCTCATATCCATTAGTATTATAGACAATAGGTAATGACATTCCTTTTAACCTTGCCATTTTTATTGCTTCTATTATTTGATATGCATACATTGTCGGTGTAACTAAGTTTATATTATTTGCTCCACTTTCCTGTTGTTTTAAAAATATATCAGCCAGTTCCTCGATAGTAATCTCATATCCTTTTCCTTCTTGGCTTATTTTATAATTTTGGCAATATATACAGTTCAAATTGCAGTTTGAGAAAAAAACTGTTCCCGAGCCCTCTTTACCACTTATACAAGGTTCCTCAAAATGATGTAGTGAATATAAATCTATTTTTATTTTATCATTGCATCTACATTTTCCTATCTGACCAGCTAGTCTATTTACGCCACATTTAAATGGGCAAATTTTACAAGCTCTTAATTGCTCTAACATAAAATTCCCTACTTTCTAATATTATTAACTATATTTTATTATACTTCAAATCGTTAGAAATTCAAGAGCAATCTTATTATAACGGTCCATAAATGTTTACTAGATAAGGGGGACATTTAAAATTTAATTACATATTGTATTTGAGCTTGCAAATTATGTTTTTATAAAATTCAACATGAAAATCCTCGGTCGGAGCT
>CAYPES010000060.1:0-6085 GCA_964409925.1 uncultured Clostridium sp.
CTTGGATTTGGCTAATTGCCTTTACGGCTCCCTTAATATTAGCATCTGGAGCATTATCTCCACCCATTGCATCTAAAAGTATAATCATAATTGTTCTCCTTTTCAGTGTAAATTAATCAAAATTATTTTATAACTTATGTATGTCAAAGTCAATTAAAAACAATAAGAATTCACAAATTATTCGTATAAATATTATAATTCACAGTGTATATTCCTGCATGGAGTCAACAGGCACTTTGAATTGTAATGTATAAATATTCCTACTATAGGAAATAATGTAAATATAAACATTAAGGAGGAATTGAAATGTTGAATCAATTATTAGAAGAGCTAAATCAATTTTTAGCTGACTTAGCTGTTTTTTATCGCAAATTACAAAATTATCATTGGAATGTAAAAGGAAAGGACTTTTATGTAGTACATGAAAAATTAGAAGAATACTATGATAAAATTAATGAAGAGATAGACGAAATTGGAGAACATATCTTATTTTTAGGAGGAGAACCATTAGGAACATTAAAAGATTATCTAGAAAAAACTAAAATAGCAGAAGCAAAAAATGAAAAGATTACTTCTTGCGATATTTTCAAAAATATTCAAGCAGATGTTCAAATATTATATGATTGTGCTAACAAAATTAAAGAAAAATCAGAAGAAGAGTCTAGTCATATAACATCTTCTCTAATGGACAATTATTTAAGTAATTACAGTAAAATTTTATGGATGATAAAACAGCAAGAAGAGAAATAGATGCAAATAAATAAAAGCGAGAAAATATTGATATTTCAACATTTTCTCGTTTTTGTTTTGGAGGCGCCTATCGGAGTCGGACCGATGATCAGAGTTTTGCAGACTCGTGCCTTACCACTTGGCTAAGGCGCCGTATTAATTATAGTATAATATATTCAATAGCTATAAAAATATAACTAAGAATAAAAAATTGTAACTAAAGTTACAATAAAATAAATTGGAGCGGGAAGCGGGGCTCAAACCCGTGACCTCTGCCTTGGCAAGGCAGCGCTCTATCAACTGAGCTACTCCCGCATCAATGTAAGCAATTATTATAATACCAAAATATATTTAAGTTGTCAAGAGATATTTGACATTTTCCATAAATTAGAGTATAATAATAAACAGTTGTTACCTGCAAAAGGTAAAGAAGAGATTTGATGTTATAATATATTATTACTATATTGTTAGGGCGGAAATTTTGGTATAGTAAATTATAGGATGTTATAAAATAATATATCTAAGAGATAATAGATATATGTATTTTTTGTATTCCAATAAATAATATATGAAATATGAGGTAAAAATGTTCGGATCAATAAATTATTATGAGAGTAACAACAAAGAAAATGCTTTTTAGAATGAAAGAAGGAGAAGAGATAATGACAGAAGAAAATTTAAACAAAAATGAAAGTATGGAAAATGAGAGCAGTAATCCTACAAAAAACACAAAAAGAAGAGGATATCATAGAAATTATAATAAAAAAGATAATTTAGTGCAGGAAAATCAAAAAGTTAACAATCAAGAAAATAATATAGTAAAAACTAGTAAAAAGAAAAAAACGGAGGGAGCATTAGTAAAAGTAGAACACAAGTCTATTATAAAAAGAGGAGAAAGAGCAATAGTAAAGAGGGAAGAAAGGTCAATTGCTAAAAAAGAAGAATTTAGATTTAAAAAGCCAAGTATTAAAATAATCCCTTTGGGTGGTATAGAGGAAATAGGAAAAAATATCACAGTATTTGAATACGAAAATGATATTATAGTTGTTGATTGTGGATTAGAGTTCCCAACAGATGATATGCTAGGAATAGACTTGGTTATACCAGATGTATCATATTTAGTAAAAAATAAAGAGAAAGTAAGAGGAATGGTAATAACACATGGTCATGAGGATCATATTGGGTCAATTCCATACGTATTACAACAAATAAATATGCCAATATATGCAACAAAACTAACTTGTGGATTAATAAAAGGAAAATTAGAAGAGCATCACTTATTGAGATCTACAAAGTTGCTTGAAGTAGATCCAGGAGAATCTATAAAGCTTGGAAAATTTAATGTTGAATTTATAAGAAGTTGTCATAGTATACCAGATTCAGTAATGCTTGCAATAACAACACCTGCAGGTACTATATTACACACAGGAGACTTTAAAATAGATTATACACCAATAGACGGAAAGCAAATGGACTTAGGAAGAATTGCTGAACTTGGAAACAGAGGCATCTTAGCGCTTATGTCTGATAGTACAAATGCAGAAAGAAAAGGATTTACTATGTCTGAGAGTTCTGTTGGAGAAGTATTTGATAAACTATTTATGAACTGCAAGAAGAGAATAGTAGTTGCAACTTTTGCATCTAATGTTCATAGAGTACAACAAATAGTGGATTCAGCAGTAAAATATGGAAGAAAAATTGCAGTATGTGGCAGAAGCATGATAAACATGATAGAAACAGCAATGGAAATAGGATATATAGATGCTCCAAAGGATTTGTTTATAGACATAGATTTAATTAGAAACTATAATGATGAGCAATTAGTAATTATTACAACTGGAAGCCAAGGTGAAACAATGTCGGCATTAACAAGAATGGCAGCAGGAGAACACAAAAAAGTAACTATAACACCAAATGACTTAGTTATAATATCTGCAAATGCAATTCCTGGAAATGAAAAATTGGTATCAAAAGTAATAGACGATCTAATGAAGATTGGTGCAGAAGTTGTATATAGTACATTAGCAGATGTTCATGTATCAGGACATGCTTGCCAAGAGGAACAAAAATTAATATTAGCTCTAGCAAGACCAAAATACTTTATCCCAGTACATGGTGAGTATAGACAATTAATGGCACACGCAGAAACTGCAAAAAAATTAGGAGTTCCACCACAAAATGTATTCATAACACATAATGGTAGAATACTAGAGCTAAATGAAAACGAAGCCAAATTTACAACGTCAGTACCATCAGGAAAAGTGCTAGTTGATGGATTGGGTGTTGGAGATGTTGGAAATATAGTTTTAAGAGATAGACAACATTTATCTCAAGATGGACTAATAGTAATAGTTCTAACAATGGATTCATCAACAGGCGAAATAGTATCAGGGCCAGATGTTATATCACGTGGATTCGTATATGTTAGAGAATCAGAAAACTTAATGGAAGATGTAAAGAATGTTATCAAAGAAGAAGTTGCAGAATGTGAAAAAAGGCACATAACAGATTGGTCAACAATAAAATCAACATTAAAAGAAAATCTAAGAGATTATATATTCCAAAAGACAAAGAGAGACCCAATGATTTTACCAATTATCATGGAAATATAATCGCCCATTTGGGACGGGGAATTTTGGGCGAAACCAAATTCCCCATAAATCGAATTTATTTAAATTGTACAAACAGTATAATAAAAGCGGAAATAAAATAGCATATAAGAAGTAAAAATGTAGTAAAATAAATATCCAGTGCAAAATAATCAAAGAATGGAGATGTTTTATGCCTCGATATTCGAGAAAAGCATTGTGTGGGAACTTTTTCCACGTTATTGTTCAAGGACTGAACAAAGAATATATTTTTTACGAAAATTATTACAAAGAAAGATATAAACAACTTTTGATAAAAGAAAGTAAATCTAACAATATTAAAATTATTGCATACTGTATAATGAATAATCATGCTCATATTTTGATGTTTGTAAATAATACTGAAGATATGTCAAAATGCATGCATAAAATAAACACCAGTTATGCGAGATTTTATAATAAAGAAAAAGAGAGAGTTGGTTTTGTTTTTAGAGATAGATTCTATACACAACCTATAAAAAATGAAATCCACTTACTGAAGTGTATAGCGTATATTCATAAGAATCCTATAAAAGCAGGATTGGTCAATAAAGAAAGTAATTATAAATATTCGAGTTATAATGAGTATATGAATTTATCTGAAAGTCAACTTATCTCTAACGAATCTATAGAACTAGTTTTTAATACTAGTGATAAATTTAAGTTTAAAGAGATGTTTAATTTCATTCATAATATAAATTTAGAAGAGGATGCTTTTTTAGAGATTGAAGAGGATATAGATTATAATCAAATTATTGAAAAGTATAAATCAGAAAATATTTCAATTGATAATATGGTAATAAGGCTATATAAATTACATAAATTATCTACTAGAGACATAGCAAATCTATTAGATATTACTAGATATAAAGTAAGGAAGATTCTAGGCAATAGCGAAAAGTAAATTAAAAAAAATAATAAAAATAAAATTCGCCCAAAATTCCCCGTCCCGGATGGGCGAAAAAGGAGAGGAAGATTATGAATTATAAAGAGCTAGCAGATTTGATATTTCCAGATGCGAAGCCAGTGGCATATTATGAAGAAAAATACCCAGAGAGAAATTTACCAGAAGGAGCGGAGGTTACAAGATTTGCACCTAGCCCAACTGGATTTGTACACATTGGTGGATTATTTGGTGGATTAGTAGATATGAAAATTGCAAAACAGACGAATGGAGTTTTTATATTAAGAATTGAAGATACAGATCAAAAAAGAGAAATTGAAAATGGTGCAGCTCAAATTGTAGATTCACTAAATGAGTTTAAGATAATTCCTGATGAAGGAGCTACTGGAGAAGAAACTGAAAAGGGAGAATATGGACCATATAAGCAAAGTAAAAGAAAAGATATATATCAGGCTTTTGCTAAAAAGCTTTTATCGGAAGGAAAAGCATATCCTTGCTTTGCGACTCCAGAAGAACTTGATGAAATGAGAGCAAAACAAGAAGCGGCAGGAGTACGTACTGGATATTATGGTGTATGGGCTAAGTATAGAAATTTAACTGTAGAAGAAGCAGCAGAAAAAATTAAAAATGGCGAAAAATTTATTATAAGATTTAAGTCAATGGGAAATGAAGAAAGGAAAACTAAATTTCATGATGTTATAAAAGGAAGTTTAGTGTTTCCAGAGAACGATCAAGATGCTGTCATAATAAAAGCTGATGGACTTCCTACATACCATTTTGCTCATGCTGTTGATGATCACCTTATGAGAGTTACTTTAGTAGTACGTGGAGATGAATGGTTATCATCTCTACCTCTTCACTTAGAATTATTTAGAGCATTAGAGTTTAAACTTCCTAAATATGCACATACAGCGGCAATGCAAAAGGAAGAGGATGGAAAGAAGAGAAAGATTAGTAAAAGAAAAGATCCTGAAGCAGCTGTTTCCTATTATGCTGAGTTAGGAGTTCCAAATGAAGCTGTAAAGGAATATCTTTTAAACATAGCAAACTCAAATTTTGAAATATGGAGAAAGCAAAATCCAGATAAGCCAATAGATCAATTTGATTTTCAAGTTAATAAAATGAGTGTAAGTGGTGCATTATTTGATATGGTAAAATTGCTAGACATTGGAAAGAATGTTATATCAAAATATACTGCAGAGCAGGTATATAACGAAGCACATGAATGGGCTGAGAAACATGACAATGAATTATTAGACCTTTTAAATAATAAAGAGTATTCTATTAAGGTATTGAATATTGAACGTGGAAAATCTAAACCTCGTAGAGATATTGCAAAATGGTCTGATGTTAGAGATTGCATAGAGTACATGTATGATGATAAATTTTTTAAAAATTCCGATGCATATGATTTTGATAAGATAAATGATAAAGAAGAAATCAAAAAAATACTAAGTCTGTACATGTCGAAATATTATAATGAAACTGATGACCAACAAACTTGGTTTGGCAAAATTAAAGACCTAGCTGAAGAAGTAGGATATGCGAGAGAAGTTAAAGAATATAAAAAAGAACCAGAAAAGTGGCCAGGACATGTTGGTGATATTAGTACAGTTATAAGAGTGGCTATAACAAAAAGAAGAAATACTCCAGACTTGTATGAGATTATGCAAGTATTAGGAAAAGACTCTATAGAAAGAAGAATAAATATTTTATTAAATAAATAGCAAAAAGAGATGGCAATTAGTATTAAAATATACTAATTGCTTTTACTTAAAAATAGATGACTTATAGTTACTATTCATAGTCTATGTTTTTTATCCGC
>CAYPES010000061.1:0-6083 GCA_964409925.1 uncultured Clostridium sp.
CTGCTAGAATTAATGCTGCAGATATATCGCTAACAGCAGTTCCTGTAGCTTCATCATGATTTCCTATTGCCATCATAATTTCTGTTCTATCATCAATATTCATGCCCATATCTTTTAAAATCTCGTATGCTAGTATAGCTCCAGAGTGAGCATGGTCTGTTCTATTAACGGAATTCCCGATATCATGCATATACCCAGCTATCTTTGCGAGCTCAATCGTATGTTGGTCATAGCCTAATTTTTCTAATACCTCTGCAGCTCTTCTTGAAACAATAGTTATATGCCTCATTGCATGCTCTGTATACCCCAAAGCGTCTAATTGTTTTTGAGAGTTTAATATTAAATTGTTTATTTCATCATTGTCTTTCACATCTGCAAAAGTTATCATATTCTCCTCCATACTGTTAAATTTTACTCTATATCCAAGAAAATATCAACTATTTGAGCTGATTTTTTTGCATATTCTTAATTATTTTTTATATTAACACCTATTATTCCTCCAACCATTCCAGCAATTATTGCTAATATTATTAAAATAATACTATTTAAGTTGAAATTAAAATTTGAATTTACTATGCTTGATAGCAAATACATAAACAAAATGTATATTAAGCCAACAAAAGCCCCATTTATTATTCCTTTTTTCTCTATCTTTGATATACTTATTATACTGCCCATAAATATGCTAAGTGCCGTTATTGCCATAATAACTGGATTTATACTATCTTCATTTAATTCTGTATTTGTAAGAATTATCGAAAAAGTTATTAACGCTATAATCGAAAATAGTATTGCTATAATGCTTCCTTTTATTATATTAGCAATATTACTATTTTTTTTATTTTCGTCTTTTTCTTTTGTTATTTTTTTCATAAAATTCATATACAAGAACCTCCAATTATAATTAATTACTATAATATATTATAATTGAAGGCCTTTTATGTTTAATATATAATTTATTTCTTATCTTCTAATTTATGTGCGTCTATTTTTCTATCATCTAATCCGGCTATAGCCCACTTTTCAATAGATATCTCTGTCATATTGGGATATACTTTTAAAATTATCCTGTCATCTATTACTTCTGATACAATTCCTGATAATCCAGAATAAGTTACTATTTTATCATCTTTTTTTATTTCAGATTGCATTTTTTTTAATTCTTTTTCCTGTTTTTTGTTTTGCATATTAGCTATATAAAATATTACTAATATTATTATTATTGTCGCAATAAATTGCATATATTCCATTATATCTCCTTATTTAAAATTTTGCTTTGCATATTTAAATTATTGATTTGTATTTTGATTGTTATTTGTATTTTTATTTTTTTCCGTATTTGTATTGTTATTTGCATTACTTTCATCACTGTTATATTCTGCTACAGGCTCGATTCCCAATGTATTTTTTAAATAGTTAATTATATCCATCGTGTTGCCTTGATATGTTAGATAGTATTTATTCTTTCCTGATGAGTTTATTCCATACATATCTGTACAAAGTGTGTCTATTAATTTTCTTCCAGAGGAATTATATAGTCCAAAACCTTTATTTTGGCTTACAACTATTGCCTCATATTCTGGTACTAGTAATAAACTATTAGCCTGTGTATTTTTAGAAGCATTAGATTTGCATCCCAATTCATCATATTCAACAGGTAATATTGTGTTTCCATTTATATCCAGTAATCCCCATTTGTTTGATTTTTTTACCGGAATGCATTTTCCATAAAGTAGATATTGATTTTCTATTTTGTTTGTAGGAAAATCCGATTTGTCAATGCCTATTTGTTCATATTCTAGATAAACTACTATTCTTTCATTTTTATTTATTATTCCATATTGTGTTCTTCCAGCAGTCGCGTTAGAATTTTTTGAAACTAGATATAATCCTTTATCTTTTTCTATTGGTTTTATACTAGAATACTCTGGACTAATCTTCGTTTTTCCTGTTTTATCTATTATTCCAAATTTTCCATCCTCTGTTTCCACAATAAATTCTTGCAATAATTCAGTAAATGTAATTGATTTGTATTTTTTACCAATTATATTTTCATTATTTAAAGAATTAACACCATATTTCCCATTTTCATCTTTTATAACTACCATATCATATAATATCGCTTTTTTATTTTTATATCCAGTTACGTCTTCTTGTTCGGCAATTTCTTTACTTTCCACTATCTTTCTTGCAACGGATTTAGATAAATAATCTAATGTATAAATTTCTATTTTATTATTTTCCACATTATACGAACAAGATAAATTGCAGCCCAATCCTAATCCATCTAATGTTGTATACAATTTATTATTATGCGAAAATACTGGTTCATCTATTGTATAATATTCATACTCTGTATCTGATTCAATATCTTCAGGTATTATTGCTTTATAAATTTCATTTGAATCTTCAATATATGACACCGCTTCATATTTGTTCTTTAAGTGACATTTTGTGTCATCCTCTAAATATTGACTTTTGTATTCTCCTTTATTTATTGTATATCCTATTTTGCTTGCAATATCATTAAGAGAAACATACACTGTATTGTCTTTATCGTCAAAAATAATCATATTAGAAGGTATCTTAACCTTTGCATTATCAATATACACTTTTAGTTGTTTTTTTTGCAAATATATAATATAAGAAACTAGACATACTGATAGCAAAAATACTATAACTAATGCTATTGATAATTTTCTCATTAATCTTTTGCTTCTTATTTTTTCTTCTTCAAATGATTGTGGTTCATATATATTCATATTTATTTTCCCCCTTATTTACTATAAAGCATTATGGTTTATTATTATAATGCATTATTCTTCTTTTGAATAGCCGTATTTTTTATAAAATTGATTTCTAAATTCTAATATGTTATCATTCTCTATTTCTATTCTAACTCTTTCCATCAATTTAGTCAAGAAATATAAGTTATGTATTGAAAGTAATCTAGTGCCTAATATTTCCTTTGTCTTTACAAGATGCCTAATATACGCTCTTGTGTAATTTTTGCAAGTATAGCAATTACATTCTGGGTCTAATGGTGTAAAGTCTCTTTCATATGTAGCGTTCCTTATAACGACTTTTCCATTCCAGGTCATTGCAGTTCCATTTCTAGCAATTCTCGTCGGTAATACACAGTCACACATATCTATTCCCGAGATAGCTGCTTCTATTAAATAATCAGGTGTTCCTACTCCCATTAAATATCTTGGTTTGTCTGCCGGCATTAGTGGAGTAGTGTATCTTAAAATGTCTAAAAACTCCTCTTTTGGTTCTCCTACACTTATTCCTCCTATCGCATAACCCGGCAAATCTAATTTTATTAAATCTTCTGCGCTTTTTTTTCTTAAGTCTTTATAAAATCCACCTTGAATTATTCCAAAGAGTCCTTGTTTGTCTATATTTTTATGCACATTTTTGCATCTTATAGCCCATCTTGTTGTTCTATCCATAGATTCTTTTGTGTATTCATATGTAGATGGGTAAGGGCAACATTCATCAAATGACATGATTATATCTGCTCCCAAATCTTCTTCTATTTGCATTACTTTCTCAGGAGTAAAAAAATGCTTACTCCCATCTAAATGGGACCTAAATTCAACACCATCTTCTGATATTGTTCTTAAATCACTCAAACTAAATACTTGGAACCCTCCACAGTCTGTTAATATAGGCTTGTCCCAATTCATGAATTTGTGTAATCCTCCGGCCTCTTTTACAATTTTCTCACCTGGTCTTAAATACAAATGATAAGTGTTTGATAGGATAATTTGAGCTCCTACTTCTTCTTTTAGCTCTTCCGGGGTCATGGATTTTACAGTTGCCTGTGTTCCAACTGGCATGAATACTGGTGTTTGTATATCTCCATGAGGAGTATGAACAACACCTCTTCTTGCACCTGAATTTTTATCTTGATGTAATAATTCATATGTTATTGCTTGATTCATTTTTCCTCCTTGATTTTTTGTATTATATTTCGTACTTTAGTATTGATATATTATTTGAGGTAACTATTTTATTAACATCGCATCTCCAAAACTAAAAAATCTATATTTTTCTTTTACTGCTTCATTGTAAGCATTCATAATATTTTCTTTTCCCGCCAAAGCAGACACTAGCATTAATAGAGTTGATTCTGGTAAGTGAAAATTTGTTATTAGTCCATCTAATATTTTAAATTTGTACCCAGGATAAATAAATATCTGTGTATCCCCTTCTGTTGCCTTAACCTTTCCATTTTCGTCTGCAACAGTTTCTAATACTCTACAGGACGTTGTTCCAACAGCTATTATTCTATGTCCTGATTCTTTTGCTTTATTTATTTTTTTAGCATCGCTTTCTTTTATATAATAGTGTTCTGTATGCATATGGTGTTCTTCTATATTTTTTTCTTTAACTGGTCTAAAAGTTCCAATTCCGACATGCAACGTTACATTTGCAATCTCTACGCCCTTTTTTTCAATTTCTTGTAAAAGTTCCTCTGTAAAATGTAACCCAGCTGTAGGTGCTGCTGCTGATCCTTCATATTTTGCATATACCGTTTGATACCTATCATTATCTTGCAAGCTTTCATGTATATATGGTGGCAATGGCATCAAACCAATCTTGTCCAATATTTCATTAAATATGCCATTATATGTGAACTTTACTTTTCTAGTTCCATCTTGTAGCGTTTCTAAGATCTCTGCCTGTAATAATCCATCTCCAAATATAACTTTTGCTCCAACATGCAATTTATTTCCAGGTCTTACCATCGCTTCCCATATATCGCCTTCTATATTTTTTAATAATACAAATTCAACATTTGCTCCAGTATCTTTTTTACCATATAATCTGGCTGGAATGACTTTTGTATTATTTCTTACAAGGCAATCCCCCGGTTCTAAGTAATCTAGTATATTTCTAAATATTTTATGCTCTATTTCGCCTGTTTCTTTATTTAGAATCATTAGTCTTGATTCATCTCTTTTTGTTATTGGAGTTTGAGCTATTAGTTCTTCTGGTAAATAATAATTAAATTCAGATAATTCCATTTTATTTTTATGCTCCTTCTACTGTTGCAAGATTATAATCTGATTCTTTATTTTCAAATAATCTTTTTACTTTATATATAACACTATTTATTTCTTCTATAATGTTCTTTGGTTCATCCAATTTATCTAACTTATTTGAATAAATAAAATCTGTTGATTTAGCTGGTTTTAAAGTATATATTTTCGATGGCAATCCTATATATCCTTCATCTGTTGGAATAATGCCATTCATATACGCAATATACCACTTTCTTAGTCCATCAGTTCTATCGTTTTCGTAATTATAGAACTCATAATTATGTAACGCTGGTACAGTATATCCATATTCTTTTGAGTTTCTTTCTAAAGTATGTAAAAATTCATGTAAAAATACTTCTTCTGGAAAAGTATTGTTGCTTGAGTAAGAGTAGTCATTTATTATAATTCTTATATTTGAAAATCCTTTTCCCAAATATAGCATGTTTCCTAGTCCTACCCATTCACAAATATCCTTATCATGAGTTAATTCACTTTCTAAAGGCAAGTTTGTGCAGACAAAAATATGGTCATATTCTTTTTCTTGTACATACGAATCAATTAGTTGGTATACATCTTTTTCGTTTATATAATATCCATTTTCTTTATCATAACTTAATGTAGTTAAAGGCTCTTTTATCTCTATTATGTCATATTCAATTTCCATTTGGTTGTTTGACATTTCTTTTATAGAACTTTGTAATCTCTTCATGTCTATGTTTACTATACTTTTTTCTTGTTCAGTCATAACATAGTTTCTCTGACTATTATCGATCTCTACATTTGCATAATCCAATATAAAACATCCAAAATTCCATGTATTGCTATCGCCTTGTGCTCCTTCTTCTAAAGTAAAATCCGAGAACCATGCTGTTCCTGAAGCACTTTTCATATTTCCTCCAAGTCTAAATCCTATTTCTAATTTATCATTACACTTTGAGTTAAAGAAAAATTCAATCTTAGTCCAATCATTATTTCCTTGAAGTACTCTAGAATGTTCTTCTGTTCCATTTAAACAAACCTGCGCTCCAG
>CAYPES010000062.1:0-5959 GCA_964409925.1 uncultured Clostridium sp.
TTTTGTGTTTCTGCGCATTTAATGGATTTAGTTTAATGGCTAATCTTACAGATGTTAACCAAATTGATAATATTTTAAATTCTGACGTTACCGGTGAAGATTTTATGAATCAAATTTCCAATATTTCCACTGAGGAGTTAGCTAAAGATTCTGAGTCTTCAAAATCTTATATCAAATGGGTTGACTTTAAAGGTACCGCTTCCGTATTAAAAAAGCTTTCAGATTTGGATATTAGTTCTCACACTAATAATGAACCTGTAAAATTAAATTGGATAGAGTTAATGGCATATTTTGGTTGCAAATATGGTGGTAATTTAGCTTTATTTAAGCAATCTGATTTAGATACATTAGTTGCCAATTTGCGTAATGGGAAAACAATAGAAGAGCTGACTTCCAATATGAAATTATATAACTATTTCTATCAAAGTTATGATGCCATATTTCATGAATACATCGGTGAATATGAAATTGAAACCACCGATGCAAATGGTAATACGTCTTACACTAAAAAATATGGTTTAAAAGTCTTCCTTCCTATCGCCAAGAACTATAGCTTCAGCCATTATAAGGACTTTGGTACTTCCCGTTCTTATGGCTATAGGCGTTTGCATCTAGGTAACGATTTACTTCGGAAGTATTGGTACTCCTATTATAGCCGTGGAATCAGGCTATGTAGAAGCTCTGGGTTGGAACCAATACGGTGGATGGAGAATTGGCATACGTAGTTTTGATGGAAAAAGATATTACTATTATGCTCATTTAAGAAAGGATCACCCATATGCCAAAGATTTATGCGAAGGGCAAATAGTAAAGGCTGGCGATGTTATTGGTTATTTAGGAATGACTGGCTATAGTAGTCACGAAAATGTAAACAATATTAACATTCCTCACCTCCACTTTGGAATTCAGCTTATTTTCAACGAAAATCAGAAAGACGGTGTTAATCAAATTTGGATTGACGTTTATCAAATTGTAGAATTTTTGCGAAAAAATGCGTCTCAGGTTTATATGGCATACCCTGATACAAAAAATTTTGAGAGAAAATATGATATGATGATAAATGATTAAATTTGTTACAATTCACTATTTAAGTTTCTTATATACCGAAATAATTAATATTTTTATAAAATTTCGCAAGCTCAATATCGAGCGCACGTAAAGCAGGTGACGACACGATATTTCGGCTCATTTTATAAAAATATTAATTATTTAGGTTATATTTTAGAATTCTAGATTGTGTGAATTGTAACTAAATATTGCATTTTTCAGCATTTTCTTGTATAATTCTATTTATGAAAACTATAGTTGTAAATAAAGAAAATGATGGAAAAAAATTAAATACTATTCTTCAAAAAGAATTTCCTTCTCTAAGTGTGAATTCTATTTATAAAGCTTTAAGAAAAAAAGATATTAGAGTTAACGATATAAAAGTGAATGAAAATGTTACAGTACATGATGGAGATTCTATAAAGGTTTATATTACTGATGACATTCTATTAGGTTCTTCTATTAAAATTGAAAAGGTATTTGAAGATTCTAATATTTTAGTTGTCAATAAGCCTGCAGGAATTGAAGTAACTGGTGCTCAATCACTAGCTTCTATATTAACACAAATGTATGGATTCGATATTATGCCTTGCCATAGACTTGATAGAAACACTTCTGGTCTTACTCTTTTTGCAAAAAAACAACAAGCACAAAATATTCTTTTTGAAAAGTTTAAAAATCATGAGATTGAAAAACACTACCTTTGCAGAGTTTATGGCATTCCAAAAGAAAAGCATAAAATTTTAAATGCATTTTTATTTAAAGATAATAAAAAATCTATGGTATATATTAGCGACTCTCCTAAAAAAGGCTATCAAAATATTATTACCGAATACGCGGTAATATCTACTAATATCTCTGATAACACTAGTATTCTAGAGGTTATTTTGCATACTGGTAGAACACACCAAATACGCGCACATTTAGCTCATATTGGTTATCCTATTATTGGAGACGGTAAATATGGAATTAATGAGATAAATAAAAAATTCAAATGCAAAACTCAAAATTTATGTAGCTATAAGATTAAGTTTAACTTTAAAACAGACTCTAGCAATTTAGCCTATTTAAATGGAAAAGAAATAGAATTAAAAGATATGGAAAAGATGTTTAACTAAGATTATAAAAATGGCTGGAATCAATTATATCTTTTTACAATATAATTGATTCCAGCCATTTTCTATTATATATAATTGTTTATAAAGCCATATTTATTCCTTTTGAAATTATTTTTGACATATTTTCTATTAATTTATCTATCTCTTTTGGTGTAACTATCATATTGTAATCTTTTGGTATTAGTGCTTCTTTTATTTCTTCATAATTATCTTGTTGTTTTAATTTATTTAGGTAATCATTAGACATTGCTTTCTGCTGTAAGTTCTCTATGAACATATTTATGCAGTCATTAGTTATCGAAGCTAAGTCTACTACTGTTGGTATTCCCAAAGCAATTACTGGTATTCCTAATGTCTTTTTACTTATTTCTTTTCTTTTGTTGTCCACTCCTGCACCTGGAACTATTCCCGTATCAGCGATCTGGATACTACTACTTATTCTTTCTATACTTCTTGAAGCTAAGGCGTCTATCACAATTAATAATTTGGGATGTATATTATCTACCACTCCTTTTAAAACTTCCATTGTCTCTATTCCTGTAGTTCCAAGCACTCCAGGCGATATTGCAGAAACAGGCCTTGTATCTTCTGGCATAATTTTAGGCATGTATTCCAATATATGTCTTGTTACCTCTATGTTCGGTACAACCTTGGGGCCAAGAGCATCTGGAGTTACATATATATTTCCTAACCCCACTACTAATATATCATCAGTATCGCTCACATGCTCTCCTATTACCTTCCTTAGCTCATCCGCAACTTTCTCCGCAATTTTTTCTATCTTTTCATCATCTGCAAGCTTTATATTTTTCACATCCAACGTTATATAATTTCCAATAGTTTTTCCAAGTTTCTTTTCTCCTTCTTCATTTATTATTTTTACTCTTGAAATGTCTATTTCCTCTTGTGATTCGTTTTCAATTTTTACGCCATCAATTTCATTCTGTATATTATTGACTTTTTTATAAATATCATTTCTCTCGACCGCTAAATCTGTTCTAAAGTTATACATACAAAACCTCCTACACTATACTATTTTGTGTAGGAGTTTTAATTTTATTCAACGTTCTATCAAACTACAAATGCTCTACTCTATTTTAAACTTATAAGAGATAATTAATATTTTTATAAAATGAGCCGAAATATCGTGTCGTCACATAATCTACGTGTGCTCGATATGAGCTGCGAAATTTTATAAAAATATTAATTATTGAGGCTATAGACAATGTTAGATGAAATAATGCATATAAACAATATAAGAATATAAGAGATTGCAGAGTATTTTTTTAGAAAAATGAAACTGAAAGTCCGTTTTCGAGGAGCTTGTCTCCGACCGAGGACTTTCATGTTGAATTTGATAAAAAAATACTTGCAAGCTCAGCTTAGATGCTTAATTTCTATGAGCAGTATCTGCAAAGTATAGATTCTAATCCAATATTTATATCCATAGTTCCACGCTTTACTTTATAGTCCAGATCTATAAATTCTTGTAAAATTTTTCTAAGTTCTTCTTCTTTAAAATACTTTGATTGCATAGTATATTTATTTACCAAGAAAGTTTGATTAGGTTTTAAATTCAAACTTTCTGCAATATTTAATTTTTCTCTAATTGCAACTTTCGTAATATATATTTTTTTAAAGTGACCATATAATGTTATAAATATTTTTTGTATAGGTTCTTTTGCATATATTAAATTTTTTAAAACTTGAAGAGCTTCAGAAATATTTCGTTTTCCAAGACTATCTGTTAAGTCAAATATTATACTTTCAAATTGTTTTATCGCAAGTAAGTCAATGGTGTCTTTTGTTATAGTACCATCTTCTCCAACATATTCTATTTGCTTTCTTATTTCATTTATTAAGTCTTGTAAAGAAGTACCGCAACACTCTATAAAATAATTTAATGTATTGTTATCAATGTTTACCTTATATGCATTGCATATAGCTTTTATTCTCTTTCCTAAATCTATAGGTTTTTGTCTTTCAAAATTGCATACACAACCAACTTTTTCTATTTCCTTATACAGTCCATTTTTATCTACATCATTCTCTATAAATACTAATATTACGGATTCTTTAATCATATTAATATTTTCATCTATATATGTGGCTAATTTATCTTCAAACTTATTGTCATTCTTTTTATCTTCTGCATTTTTAGCATCTACCGTTGCTTTTCCTCTTTTGGCTTTTTGAAATAGTCCTGTGTCTTTAGCAATAATTAACTTTTGTGGATATCCAAATGCTGGCGTTTCAATATCTGCAATAATTTCTGTAACATTATTGTTATCTATTTGTATGTAGTTTATTCCATTGATTGTGTCTCCAAATATTTTTTTTATTTTTTTAACACAATTATCTAGTAAAAATCTTTCTTCTCCATATAATAGATACACATTATTAAGCTTTCCAGCTTTTAAGTTGCTCTCTAATGTAGCAATATCCAATTTTCTCTGCCTCCTAATTATTTATTTAATACTATTCTTAGTATTTCCGCAACACTCCATGCTTGTGCAAAAGTTCCTCTTGCTTCATATGGTTCTCTAGAATCATATATTTCACTTATCGTTCCAATACTAGATCTTTCATACATTTCTTCTTCAAAAGTTGTTTTTGTATTTTGTATTAATTCTCTTAGTTTTTCTTCTAGCGCTTCTTTTTTCTCTCTATCTTTCTCTATTTTTATTGTATTTTTAAGAGCATCATAATATAATCCTAATAGCCAAGGCCATGTTATTCCTTGGTGATAGCTTGTGTCTCTTTTATATGGTGATCCTTCGTATATGTCAACATATCCTTCTTCATCTGAAGCTAGAGTTTTTAGTCCATAGTTATTTAATAATTTTTTGTAAACTACTTCTATTATTTCTTCAGCAATTTCAGAATTTTCCACAACAGGATGTGATAGGCTTAATGCAAATAGCTGATTTGGTCTTACTTTATTGTCACCTAAAACGTCATATAGACATTTTTTATCTTTATTGTAGAACTTTTCATTAAATGATTCTAATGTTTTTTCTGCCATCGCCAAATACTGTTTGCATAATTTTTTATCGTCAAATTTTTCTGCAAGTCTTGCCATTACCTTTAAAGCATTGTACCATAGTGCATTTAGTTCTACTGTTTTTCCATTTCTTGGTGTTACTGCATGTCCATCTATTTTTACGTCCATCCATGTGATTTGGGTATTTGCAGTTCCTGCAGTTATTAAATTATCTTCTTCATCTAAGTAAATATTGTCTTCATCAACATTTATAAATCCCGAATACGCTTCGATTATTTTTACTAAAGATGGATATATTTTTTCTTTAATAAAGTCATAATCATTTGTATATTTTAAATACTTGTATACTTGTTCTATTAGTAGTAATGAGCTATCAGCGCTATTGTATAATGGTCTATTATCATATCCAGAATATCCATTTGGTACTAAACCAAATTTTATATCTCTTATATTTGTCAGTAAAACTTCTCTTGCTATGCCATATCTTTTAGTAACCAAAAGTAATCCTTCAAATGAAATTAAAGTGTCTCTTCCCCAATCCAAAAACCAAGGATAACCTGCTATCACTGTATGTAAACCAAATGATTGTCTATTAACGATAAAATTATCAGTAGACATAATTAATGTTTTTATCATTTCTAAGTTTTTATCATTCATCTTACTATTTTGTAAAATTCCAGTGTCGTAAATAATTTCACTTAGTCTCATTACTTCTTTATTAATAATATCTATTCCATCAATTTCATCTATATTTTCTTCTAAAGAGCATACAAATGTTATATCTCTTTCT
>CAYPES010000063.1:0-5959 GCA_964409925.1 uncultured Clostridium sp.
ATGCCAACAATAAATATTGAACAATATCCAGGAAGTATACTAGATGAGTCGTGTAAGTTTATGGTGATGAGTCAACTAGAATATGCTAAAAGGCTAGGAATTCCATGGGGAGTATCCGAGGCAGCTTTTAATTTAAAAGATTTAAACAATAACTATCAGTATAAAGCATTTGGTATACCATGGTTAGGGCTAAAACGAGGTTTATCAGATGAAATTGTAACATCATCATATGGATGTGTACTTGCCTTAAATGAAGTGCCAAAATTAGTGGTAGAAAATCTAAAAAAGTTGGAATCAGAAGATATGTATGGCAAGTATGGCTTCTATGAAGCAATAGATTTTACTCCAGGAAGAACCAAAAACGGTTATTCTCCTGTAAAAACATATATGGCACATCATCAGGGATTAATTTTGTTATCAATAGATAATCTAATGAATAACAATATAATACAAAAAAGGTTCAAACAAAATCCAGAAATCGAAGCAGTTGATATTCTTATGCAAGAAAAAATGCCAGAGAATATGATAACCACAAAAGAAGAAAAAGAAAAAGTTGAAAAAATTAAATATCAAGATTATGAAGACTATACGCAAAGAAAATATACTAAGATAAATGAACATTTAAATATTTCTAATGTAATAGCGAATGATAAATATACTATTGTTATGGATCAATATGGAAATGGATATAGCAATTATAAAGATATTCAAGTAAATAGATACAAGGAAACAGAAGAGATAGAACAAGGAATTAGGTTCTATATAAAAAATATACGAAATAAAAATATATGGACAAATACGTATTCAAAAAATTTACGCAAGCCAGACAAATATAATGTTATTTTTGCACCTGAAGTAAATAAAATAATAAGAAACGATGAGAATATACAGACAATTACAAAAACAATAGTAGACACAGATGAAGCGGTAGAAATACGAAGATTGGAATTAAAAAATAATGGAAACACTGATGAAATATTAGAAGTTACAGGATTTTTTGAACCTATTTTATCAAATAGAATGCAAGATTATGCTCATAAAGCATTTAATAATTTATTTTTATCATATGAATATATGGAAGCAATAAATACTATTGTGATAAAAAGAAAAGCTCATACAAATGAAGAAAAAGACATGTATTTAGCAGTAAGTCTATATACCCAAGCAAACGAACTTGGAGAACTTGAATTTGAAATTGATAAAGAAAAGTTTTGGGGAAGATGTAATTATAGAGTACCTAAAGAAGTTGAAAATTCAATACCTTTCAGTAAAAAGATAGGATATACTACAGATCCAATAGTTGCACTTAAAAAGACAATTAATATTAAGCCAGAAGAAACAGCTTTCTTAGACCTAATAATATCTGTGGGTGAAGAAAAAGAAGTAGCAATAAAAAATTTGGTTAAGTTTATGAATAACGAAAATATAAAGAGAACTTTTGAATTACTAAAAGCGAAGAGTGAGGCTGAAAATAGATACTTGGCAATAAAAGGTAATGACATAGACATATATCAAAATATGTTATCATATTTACTATTTACTCCAAAAGTTTCAATAAAACATCAGTTAAATGATACACATTTTCCTGTAGCTGAACTTTGGAAATATGGAATATCTGGAGACTTACCTATATTATTGGTGAAGATAAAAGATATAAATGATATAGATATTATAAAAGAAGTATTAAGTGCTTATGAATTTTTCAGAGTTAAAAACATAAAAGTAGATTTAGTAATATTAAATGAAGAAAAGGAGTCTTATGAAAATTATGTGAAAGATGCGATACAATCAGCTATATTAAATAAGAATATTGCGTATTTATTGAATATACCCGGAGGAATTTTTTGCTTAGAAAATGTAGACAAAAAAGACAAAAAACTATTGGAAACAAGAGCAAATTTGGTAATTAATGCAAGTTATAGTTCTCTAGCACTACAAATGGAGGAAATTGAAAACAAAATAATAGATAATGTTAAAGAAACTGTTTTGGAAGTAAAACCAAATATAATAGCAGAGGTCCCAGAAGATAAAGAAGAATTAATTGATATGAGTAACTTAAAATATTTTAATGAATATGGAGGATTCTCAAAAGATGGAAAAGAATATTGCATAAAAATAAATACAAATAATAAGCTTCCTACTGTCTGGAGCCATGTGTTGGCAAATAAAAATTTTGGAACACTTACTACAGAAAATATGGGCGGATATACTTGGTATAAAAATAGTAGGTTAAACAGAATAACAGCTTGGTCAAATGATTCTATTATGGACATTCCATCAGAAATAATATATTTAAAAGATATCGATACTGGCAAAAAGTGGTCATTAGGATTTAATCCGATGCACGATAACAATGACTATTATGTAATATATGGATTTGGATACGCAAAATATATTCATAATTCATCAAAAATCAAACAAACAGTAGACATGTTTGTAGCAAAAGATGATAATGTAAAAATAAACTTAATAACATTAGAAAATAAAAATCCACAAAAGAAAAACATTAAATTAGTATATTATATAAAACCTGTACTAGGAGAAGATGAAATAAAAACTAACTCATACTTACAGCTGGAATTAAATGCTTCATCTAATATGATAATTGTAAAAAATTTAAGTTACGAACAAAAAAATCATCAAATATTCATAGGAAGCAGTGAAAAAATAAGTTCTTATACTGGTAGCAAATCATCCTTTTTTAAAGAGTCGACTTTAGACAACCCTATAGGAATAGACCAGTTGGAACTAAATAGAGAGGACTCTTTTGGAGAAGATGGGATAGTTGCAATAGCAATTAATATAACTATTGAAGCTTTTGCAAGTAAAAATATAGTATTAACTTTAGGCGATGCTTCAAATAAAGAAGAATGTCAAGATATTGCATATAAGTATTCAAATATAAATAACTGTAGAAATGAATATATGAACGTAAGAAAATATTGGGAAGATATAATTAATAATTTACAAGTTAACACACCGATGGAATCAACTAATATACTTTTAAACGGATGGCTTATTTATCAAACGATTAGCTCAAGATTATACGGAAAAACTGGATTTTATCAATCAGGAGGAGCATATGGTTTTAGAGATCAGCTTCAAGACTCTATGCTTACTAAATATGTTGCTCCAGAGATGACGAGAGAGCAAATATTAAGAAATAGTAGACATCAATTTTTAGAAGGAGACGTAGAACATTGGTGGCACGAGGAAACAGAAAAAGGAATTCGTACTAGAATTTCCGATGACCTTTTATGGTTACCGTACGTTACAGCAGATTATATATACTTTACAGAAGACTACGGAATTCTAGAGGAAGAAACCACATATAAAGTGGGAGAAGTTTTACCAAACGGACAAAATGAAAGATATGATTTTTATAAAGATTCAGATTTTAAAGAAAGTCTATATAAACATTGTATTAAAGCGATAGAAAAAGCCATGAGTTTCGGAGAACAAGGCCTCCCTAAAATAGGAACAGGTGACTGGAATGATGGACTTAACAAGGTGGGAGCAGAAGGTAAAGGAGAAAGTGTTTGGCTAGGATTTTTTATGTATGCTGTATTGAAAGACTTTATTCCAATTTGTAAGTATAAGAATGATATATTGCACGTCGAAAGATATGAGCAAATTATGGAAAAATTAAAACGAGCTTTAAATAGCTACGCATGGGACAGCAGATGGTACAAACGAGCATTTACAGACAAAGGTGAAACTTTGGGTAGCCTACAAAACGAAGAATGCAAAATTGATAGCATATCTCAAAGTTGGGCAACAATATCAGGCGCAGGAGATAATGATAAAAAGTATATAGCAATGGAAAGCTTAGAAAATCATTTAATAGACAGAGAAGTGGGGATAATAAAACTACTAGATCCACCTTTTGAAAAGAGTAAATTAGAACCAGGATATATAAAGGCATACTTGCCGGGAACAAGAGAAAATGGAGGACAATACACACATGAGTGTTGCTGTTAGCACCAGTTTTTATAAGGCTCACAAATAATTGCGTTTTGGCGTTGTTAAACTTCATTCAAAAATCCTGCGACGTACAAAAAGTACGCCTCGGATTCTTTTCACTCGTTTGCCTAGCCAAATCCACAATTCTTTGCGAGCAGAAAGAGAACACCAAGAAAATATTGATACTCTTAAAAATACATAAAATGATTACGAAAAAGTTCCGTAAACGGAAAAAATTCGTAATGAAAAATATATAAAAGTTATTTTGCAAAAGAAAAATAACTTTTGAAAATAGAATGATGTTATTAAAACTGCAATAGAAGTATTAAAAAACAAATACTTTTGATACAAAAATGATAAGAAAATTTCAAAAAATACTTGATTTCATAATTAAAATATATTATAATGTTATTAGAATTGTAATAAAAGCATCAAAAAAACAATACTTTTAGTACAAAAATAATAAAAAAGGATGAAAAATATGAAAAATTATGAAAGAATAATAGAATTAAAAGTATTTAATTTACAAGATGTATGTGAGTTAACTGGAAATATAAATACAGCTAAAAGTTTAATAAGAAATTTATTATTGTTTAATTATATAAAGAGAATAAAGCACAATCTATATGCTGTTTGTAATATAGAATTTAAAAGTGTAATAGCAGATCAATATATGATAGCTTCAAAAATAAAAGATGATTCATATATATCATATCATTCAGCATTTGACTATTATGGAGTAAAAAATCAAATGTTTTATGTAGTATATGTTTCAAGTAAAAAAAGATTTGAAGATTTTGAATTTGAAGGTTACGATTATACATTTGTTAATAGCAGATACGATTTTGGAATAATACAAAAAGGAAAAGTAAGAGTTACAGATAAAGAGAGAACAGTGATAGATTGTATAGATAAAACAGAACTTGCAGGTGGAGATGAAGAACTATTCTTATGTTTAGAATTAATGGGAAAATTAGATGGAGAGAAGATATTAGAATATTTAAAATATTATAATTCTCAAAAGCTATATGCAAAAGTAGGTTTTATGATTGAACTTTTAAATGATGGTTTTGGAGTAGATGAAAAAGTAATAGAAGAATGTAGAAAAAATATAAATGAAAGAACTTACTATTTTGATAATGAAACCAAAAGAAATAAAAATAAGTATGTAAGTAAATGGAATTTAGTAGTTCCAGAAATATTTTTAACTAGAGGCAGGACTTTACATTGGTAGAAAATTATAAAAAATATATAGAAGAAATTTCAAATAAAACAGGATTTATAAAATCAACATTAGAAAAAGTAGAAAGATTATTAAATATTTTAAAATGGATAAATAATCACGAAAAATTAAGTAAGTTATTAGCGTTAAAAGGTGGTACAGCTATCAATACAGCAGTATTTAATTTTCCAAGATTATCAGTTGATATTGATTTGGATTTAACTGAAAATTTATCAAAAGATGAAATGATAAAAGAAAGACAAAATATACATAATTTAATAGTCCAGTATTTAAATGCTAATAACTATAAAATTAATATAGAAAAATCTAAAAATGTATATGCTTTAGATTCTATTGTTGCTGAATATGAAGACATAAGAGGTAATGTTGATAATATAAAAATAGAAATAAACTATATGAATAGAGTACATATTTTAGAAACAAAACAATTAAACATAGCTACAGACATTTTTGAGGACAAGCAATTAGAAATTCATTGTATTCATCCAATAGAAATTTATGCTGCAAAACTTTGTGCATTATTAAGTAGAACTACAGCAAGAGATTTATTTGATGTATATACTTTGAGTAAATATGATTTGTTTGATAAAGAAGAAAAGCAATTATTAAAGAAATGTTTTATGTTAGAATATATTGCAGTTAATAATTATAAACTTGAAGACATGGATATTGAAAGAATAGAAAAATTAGAAAGACAAGACATAAAAACAAAATTATTACCAACATTAAAAGATAGAAATCCGAAAAAAAGTA
>CAYPES010000064.1:0-5944 GCA_964409925.1 uncultured Clostridium sp.
AGCTCATATCGAGCGCACGTAGCTCATGTGACGACACGATATTTCGCTTTATTTTATAAAAATATTAATTATTTTTGCTATATCTGAAACTTGAATAGTAACATTTATGTATATTTTCTTCTAAAAATAATATAGAAAGGAAGAAAAAACATGGATAGTAATGAAAAAAAAGACCTAGATTTAAAAATGACAGAAGATTTAGATGATGTTACAACAGTAGACTTAGCTTGGCAACTTTCTAACTATGATGACGATGAACTTAAAGAATTATGCCAAAAACTAGATGACGAAGAACTAGCTGGAATACTAGAAGAATCAGAGCTAAAAACCCAGCTAAGAATGATTAAACTCTTAGATAATAATCAAGTATTAAAATTATTTGGTTATATGTCAAAGGATGATATAGTTGATATTCTGGGAGAAACTAATGTAGGAAAAGCCAAAGAACTAATCAACCTTATGAAAGAGGGAGACAAAAAGATAATTAAACAGTTGCTAGGCTATAGAGACGATTGTGCCGGTGGTATTATGACCACAGAGTACATAGCTCTAAATAGCAATTTGATAATAGAGGATGCAATAAAAAAGATAAAAGAAATTGCACCTAGAACAGAATTGATAGATACAATATTTGTAGTAAATGAAAATAAAGAATTAATTGGAACAGCAGAATTAAGGGACATACTGGTGGCTCCAGAAAGTCAAAAATTAGAAGAAATAACAAACGAGCATTTTGTATATGTGGAACCGGAGACAGACCAGGAGGAAGTTGCGCTACTAGCTTCTAAATATGATTTGACTGCAATTCCAGTCTTAAATAAAAAGAGAGCAATGCTTGGAATTATTACCATTGACGATATCGTAGATGTATTAGTAGAAGAACAAACTGAAGATGTTTTGAAAATGGGTGGTGTTGCCCAAGAAGAAACATTGGATAGCACACTAAGAGAATCTATCAAGCTAAGATTACCTTGGCTGTTTGTAAATTTAATAACAGCATTTTTAGCATCTATGACTGTTAAATCTTTTGAAAGTACAATAGCTCAAGTTGTTGCATTATCTTCTATAATGTCAATTATAACTGGTATGGGAGGAAATGCTGGAACACAAACAGTATCAATAATAATTAGAAATATTGCAATGGGAAAAGTAGAGCTTAAAGATGCCTGGAAATTACTAGGCAAGCAGATTTTTCTTGGGCTAATAAATGGAGCTGTTATAGGTTTAGTAACAGGAATAATTGTTTCTATAATATATGGAAATATGTACCTAGGAGTAATTGTTCTTTTGTCAATGACTGCAAATTTAATTATTTCAGGAATATGCGGAATACTAATTCCATTAATATTACAAAAGCTAAAAATAGATCCAGCACTATCATCATCAATATTCTTAACAACAGCAACAGATGTATTAGGCTTTTTTGTGTTTTTAAGTTTGGCAAAAGTATTTTTACCATATTTGATATAATTAATCCTTTACAAGGCAAAAATCATGTGCTATAATAGCAAATGTAAAATTAAAATGATAAATAATAATGAAATAAAAACTATGACGAGGACAAGTAATATTAGACCAAATACTAAGCGAGTAGGGGATGGTGAAAGCCCTTCTAAATTAAGCTAATATGAATATCACCTCTGAGTTGCAATCTGAAATAAAAGTAAGATTCGCCGTTACCTTACGTTATAAAGGGCACATATATTTGTATGTTGTATAAGGTGGTTATTATTTTGTATATATTATATTGTGTAAATATAATCGTACATTTCCTATATACAGGTATGTGCGATTTTTTGTTATTACATTTTATTAAAATAGATGATTTTGTCATAAGTGTATGTAATTAATTATTTTGTAAGTCGATTATCCTTGCTGTCGCAACTTTCAATTTATATATTTAACATATGAAAGTTGCTTCAATCGCACTCCAGTCAAAGGCTTCCGTTTGATCGCTGCGCGGAACTAATCTATTACAAAATAATTAATTACATACACTTAGGATAATAAATTATCAAAATATAATGAAAGGGGTAATTCTAATGTACAAAAAAGTTGAATTAACGAAAGATGGATTTGTTGGAATGGAACAAAACATCGCAAAAGTTTGGAAAGAAAAGGACATTGTAAAAAAGAACTTTGATATGAATCAAGGAAAAAGATATTTTACTTTTTATGATGGTCCTCCAACAGCTAATGGTATGCCACATGCCGGTCATATTATAACAAGAGTTATTAAAGATATAATTCCAAGATACAAAGTTATGAAAGGATACAGAGTAATAAGAAAAGCTGGCTGGGATACACATGGACTTCCAGTAGAACTAGAAATAGAGAAAAAACTTGGAATATCTGGCAAAGAGCAAATAGAGGAATATGGAGTTGAAAACTTTGTTAAAGAGTGCAAAGAAAGTGTATTCAAATATGTTCACATTTGGGAAGAAATGACCAATAAAGTTGGATATTGGGTTGATATGGAACACCCATATATAACATATGATAACAATTACATTGAATCTGTGTGGTGGGCATTAAAAGAATTATGGAAAAAAGGATTATTATATGAAGGTCATAAAGTAATGCCATATTGCCCAAGATGCGGAACAGCATTATCATCTCATGAAGTTGCACAAGGATATAAAGATGTAAAAGATTTAACCTGTACGGCAAAGTTTAAAGTGGTAGAGGAAGATAAATATATTCTTGCGTGGACAACAACACCATGGACATTACCTTCAAACTTAGCTCTATGTGTAAATAAAGCTTATGATTATTGTGATGTTAAAGTAAATGTTGGAACTGAAGAAGAACCAAAATATGAGGTATATGTACTTGCTAAAGAGTTAGTACCAACAGTGCTTAAAGATAAAGAATACGAAATATTAAAAGAATATAAAGGCACAGAATTATTAGGAGTAAAATATGAACAATTAATGCCTTTTGCTAAAGTAGAAGGAAAAGCTTTTGAAGTAATTCATGGTGATTATGTAACACTTACAGATGGTACAGGAATAGTTCATATTGCACCAGCATATGGTGAAGATGATAGTTTGGTTGCTAAGAAGAACGGCATAACTTTTGTAAATTTAGTAGATAAAAATGGTAAATTTGTGGATGATGTTGAACCTTGGAAAGGTAGATTTGTAAGAGATTGTAATGAAGATATTTGCAAATGGCTAGAAGATGAAAACAAATTATTTGCAAAAGAAAAACACCTTCACTCATATCCACATTGCTGGAGATGTGATACACCACTACTATATTATCCAAAAGAGAGCTGGTTTGTTGCAATGAGTAAACTAAGAGATGAACTTGTTAGCAACAATGACAAAGTAAATTGGTATCCAGAAACAATTAAAAAAGGTAGATTTGGAAATTTCTTAGAAAATGTAATAGATTGGGGAATTTCAAGAGATAGATATTGGGGAACTCCTCTTCCAGTTTGGACTTGCGAATGCGGACATCAAGAGTGTATTGGAAGTATTGCAGAGTTAAAAGAGAAGGGAATAAACGTACCAGATGACATAGAACTTCACAAACCATATATAGATGATGTTCATCTAAAATGTCCAAAATGTGGAAAGAAAATGAATAGAGCAAAAGAAGTTATTGATTGCTGGTTCGATTCAGGTTCGATGCCTTTTGCACAATGGCATTATCCATTTGAAAATGAGGAAATGTTTAAAAACAATTTCCCAGCACAATATATTTCAGAAGCAATAGACCAAACTAGAGGTTGGTTCTACACATTAACAGCCTTAGGCACAGCACTATTTGGAAAAACGCCTTTTGAAAATTGTATTGTATTAGGACACGTATTAGATGGCAAAGGACAGAAAATGTCTAAATCTAAGAAAAATGGAGTTGATCCATTAGTGTTATTAGATACAGTTGGAGCAGATGCTACAAGATGGTACTTCTATACAGCAAGTGCACCATGGTTATCATCTCGCTTATCTATAGAAAACGTACAAGAAAGCCAAAGAGGATTTTTAAGTACACTATGGAATGTATATTCATTCTATGTATTATATGCTGAAATAGATAAATTTAATCCATTAGAGTATAAAGAATTTAAGTCTAATAATGTAATGGATAAATGGATAATTTCAAAACTAAATACATTGATTAATTCAGTAGCTGATAAATTAGAACATTATGATATTACAAATGCAGCATATGACATAGCAGATTTTACAGATTCACTATCTAACTGGTATGTAAGGAGAAACAGAGAGAGATTCTGGGCTTCAGAGTTGACTGATGACAAAATAGGAGCATATGTAACATTATATAGAGTATTAACAACTTTAATAAAAGTAGCTGCTCCATTCATACCATTCATGACAGATGAGATTTATCAAAATCTAGTATGCAATTTAGACAAAACAGCACCAGAAAGTGTACATCTATGCTATTGGCCAGAAGTAAATGAAAATGAGATAGATAAAAATCTAGAAAAAGAAATGGATCTAGCATATAAAATTGTTAAATTAGGAAGAAGTGCCAGAAATTCAGCTAATATCAAGAACAGACAACCATTATCAGAAATGCTAATATCTGTAGATACATTACCAGAATACTACGGAAATATAGTAAAAGATGAAATGAATGTAAAGAAAGTTGTGCTTGGAGCAGAAATGTCTGAGTATGTAAACTTCGAAATTAAGCCAAACCTTCCAGTACTTGGCAAAGAATATGGTAAATTAATACCAAGAATTAAAGAAGAAATAGCAAAAATGAACCAAATGGACCTTGCAAACACAGTAAAGGCTGGCAAAGTTCAACCTATTATGATAGATGATACTGAAATAGACTTAGATGCAAGCAATTTACTAGTTACAATGCAAGGAAAAGAAGGATTCGCTTTTGCTGGTGAAGGTGAAATAGGAGTTGTTATAGAAACAACAATAACACCGGAGCTAAAAGAAGAAGGAGACTTAAGAGAAATATTATCAAAAGTTCAAAATATGAGAAAAGATAAAGGTTTTGAGGTTTTAGACAGAATAAATCTTTACATTGCAAACAATGAAATGCTAGAAAAGCTAATAAAAAAATATGAGCAAGAAATAAAACACGAGACTCTAACTGACGAAGTTGTATATAATGCAAAAAGAGAAAATTATACAGATACAAATATCAATGGAGAACATGTAGATATTGATGTAGAAGTTAATAGATAAAATATTCATTGTCTCGGCCATAATTTAAGCTATTAATAATGGTTTTATGCTTAAAATTTAATAGAATATTGTTTTAGAGCTTGCAAGTATGTTTTTATCAAATTCAACATGGAAATCCTCGGTCGGAGCTTAGCTCCTCGAAAACGGATTTCCAGTTTCATTTTCTAAAAAAATACTTTGCAAGCTCTATATTAGCCTTTCTAGACTTTATAAAAAATTAATTGCCTCGGCAAGTAAAATATAAGTGGCGAATTGTAACCTAAAGTATTGTATTTTGCGCCAAAATAAGATAAAATAATTTTGATATTTTTTAATATAAATAAGAATAATAGAAAAAATAAAAAAATATAATAAAAATATATCACAAGATGTAAAACACTTTTTTAACTTTCGCCCTAAAAACGACAAACAAATTATTAAGCTTGTACTAAAATACTAACAGTATAAAATTTATTCAAAAGAAAGCTTATAAAAACGAAAGTTAAAAAAGTATGAGGTGGTAAGGATGTTTCAAAATATATCAAAAAATAATGAAGAAGTTTTTGATGAGGATGTTGAATTTGCTACGGAAGATAGCAATAACAGGAAAATACAAATATTAAAGAAAAATTTTAGCGTTCCCAATATTATAATTTATGTATTATCATTTATGCTATCACTAATCGGAGGAACGAATAGCCCCGTATTTACGAGTGTCGCACCATTTGGATTTGCAATTACTGCAGCTAGCTTTGGAGTTGGAGCGCCTGCCGGAATAGTGT